>CAZIYK010000272.1:0-2550 GCA_964543445.1 uncultured Flavobacteriales bacterium | reverse complement strand
GCTGCATCGTGAGTATGAGCACTAATTTCCATTGCGTGTTGATCTTCAAACTTAAAAGGTTCTGATGGCAATATCACAATATCAGGATTTCCTATATGAATATTTGCACCGGTAACCATAGGATAACGCTCTCTAAGATTTGAGAATACATTGTCAACTTTAATCAACTTCAACATAGAATCTACAAAAGTATCTTTACCTGCAACCACCCACGGATCATTCCAAACAAAATAACCTGCAGTTCTGTAAAGCAAATCGTCGGTTACTTTTGCCAAATCCTGAAGTTGCATATCTATCTTCATCAAAATTTTAGAAGCTTCGTTTCGTCTATTCAGCAAAACTCCAAAATTCTCTATCATCTTTTTGGCATCTTCTATACTTCTAACATCGGTAACATATACAGGAACAAACTTTCTAAGCTCGTCTAATTCTTCCTCAAAATTCTCATCATTAGATGCAAAAACCACATCCGGATTAAGAGCTTTTATTTTCTCAACATCAAATTCTTGAACTCCTCCAACAACAGTTTTTTCAATCTGAAAATACTTTGGATGAACACAAAATTTTGTCACTCCCACTAGCCTATCCTCTGCATTCAAATCGTAAATCAATTCGCTAATAGATGGCACTAACGACACTATTTTATTTATATTTTTAGGGATGGTAATTTCGTTTCCTAAACAATCTTTTATAGTCTGCATTTCCGTATTTTTTTATCGCTCAAATGTAAGATTTAATGATGTAATTGATATGATTTTTCAATGATTTATAAGGCAATTTATCATGTAAAAACAACTCTCATCCAACGAATAAATACGAGTAATCAACGCCTATATTTTATGTAAAAAAACAAATTACTCATCATCAAAAAATAGTTATCTTGCGGAATTATTTTTAGACACGATTTTTAATAACACAATATATTATATAGCAATGGCAAAAACTGAAGACAAATTCAAAAAAGTAATTTCGCATGCAAAAGAGTACGGATATGTATTCCAATCTAGTGAAATTTACGATGGTCTTAGCGCAGTTTACGACTATGCTCAGAATGGAGCTGAGTTGAAGAAAAACATAAAAGATTATTGGTGGAAAGCAATGGTGCAAATGCACGAAAACATTGTAGGACTTGATTCTGCAATTTTCATGCACCCTACTACTTGGAAAGCTTCAGGTCACGTTGATGCTTTTAACGATCCATTGATTGACAATAAAGATTCTAAAAAAAGATATAGAGCAGACGTACTTATTGAAGATTACGTTGAGAAAAAATTAAATCAAAAAGCTGAGAAAGAAATCAAAAAAGCTGCTAAGCGTTTTGGTGATGCTTTCGATCAGGCTGAATTTGAAGCTACAAATCCTCGTGTTTTAGGTTATCGCCAAAAAGCAAAGGAAATTATGGAGCGTATGGCTTCTTCATTAGAATCAGAAAACTTAGAAGATGTAAAAGCTCTTATCGAAGAACTTGGAATTGCCGATCCTGAAACTGGTTCTAGAAACTGGACAGAGGTTAAGCAATTCAACCTGATGTTTGGAACAAAACTAGGTGCTACTGCAGAAACTGCAATGGATTTATACCTACGTCCTGAAACTGCTCAAGGTATTTTTGTAAACTACCTAAACGTGCAAAAAACTGGAAGAATGAAAATTCCTTTCGGTATAGCACAAATCGGAAAAGCTTTCCGTAACGAGATTGTTGCACGTCAGTTTATTTTCCGTATGCGTGAATTCGAACAAATGGAAATGCAATATTTTGTACGTCCGGGCGAAGAAATGAAATACTACGAACAATGGAAAGAGGCTCGTATGAAATGGCACCTATCACTTGGTATGGGAGAAGAAAATTACCGTTTCCACGATCACGACAAATTGGCTCACTACGCAAATGCAGCTGCCGATATCGAATTCAAATTTCCATTCGGATTTAAAGAATTAGAGGGAATTCACTCTCGTACTGACTTCGATTTATCGCAACACGAAAAATTCTCAGGAAAGAAACTACAATTTTTCGATCCTGAATTAGGTAAAAACTACGTTCCTTACGTTGTTGAAACTTCAATTGGAGTTGATAGAATGTTCCTTGCTGTTTTCTCTAATTCACTTGTTGACGAGAAACTAGAAGATGGTAGCGAACGTACAGTTTTGAAATTACCAGCGGTACTTGCTCCTTACAAAGCAGCAGTTTTACCTCTTGTTAAAAAAGACGGACTACCTGAAGTTGCTAGAAAAATCATAGCAGACTTAAAGTTCGACTTCAACATGGCTTACGACGAAAAAGATGCTATCGGAAGACGTTACAGAAGACAAGATGCCAACGGTACTCCTTTCTGTATCACAGTTGACCACGATACTCTTAACGACAATATGGTAACAATTCGCCACCGCGATACTATGAAACAAGAACGTGTAGCAATTAGCGAATTACGCAATATTATTGATGCTGAAGTTAACGTTAGAAACTGGCTTTCTAAACTTTAATTTTTAGTATCTAAACTTATCTATAAATGAAAATCCTTGAATCAAATATTTGGTTCAAGGATTTTTTTGTTT
>CAZIYK010000271.1:0-2551 GCA_964543445.1 uncultured Flavobacteriales bacterium | reverse complement strand
TAAATGAAGAAATTCACCAAAAAATTATTTTCTTGATACAGAAGAAATGTGAGGCTTTTGAACTTATGTACGATGCGAAAATAGAGTTCATATTAACTTCGAGTTATCCTGTAACTGAAAATTACCCTGGATTGATTCCCACAGTCAAGAAAACAGCAATAAAAATATTTCAAGAAGAAAATGTGTTAGATAATATAGTAACTATGGGAGGTGAAGATTTTGGACATATATCTCAGAAAATACCTTCGTGTTTCGTATTACTAGGAACAATGCCTGCAGATGAGCCGTTGTTTCCTTTGCACAATAGCAAAATGACAATAAATGAGGATGCCCTTCATAAAGGGACTGCTTTTATCTCACAAGCAGCATTAGATATATTGGCTGAAAGTGGACTTAATTTTTATGAAAATCGTAAGTGATGTATCCTTTCTGAATTTCTTTAGCGTTAAAATCAGAATTGAATTTAGATCTTCTAGCGTATTTTAATGCTGTTTCTATCAAACATTCATTTGACGTGTTTGATTTTGACCTGTTGTAGCTAGCATCAACCACATCTCCCTTTCGGTTAACTTTTATATCAACATATACCTTCCCTCCTGAAATACATGTGTAAATAGGATTCGGTAATTTGTCATTATAACGATTTTTGAGGAAGTAATTTATCGTACTTCTTCCTGTAAAAGCATTTTTTGATTCTCTTTTGGCTTCACCTTTACCATCTGTTGCTTCTTTTGTCTTCTTTGATGAAGTATTAATTTTTCGAGCTGCTGCCTTGTCAGAGAATAGATCGGTTTCTTCTCCTCTTACACCTTCTAGAGATTTCATTGATTTTCTAAGGTCTTCTACTGTATTTTCATTAGACCTACTAGATGCTTGATTGGTAATTGGACCTTCGAGCTCTTTAGCGAAATCTTGCTTTTCCTCAATTTTTTCTTCCTCTACAGGTTTTTCAACTTCTTTCTGTTCAATAAAGTTTATCACCAAATCCATTTCGTGGTCTGGCTTATTTACTCCCAAATGGACATGAGTAAATATCGCAAATAAAATGGCGTGAAAAGTGATGGTTCCCAAAAGAGCCACGTTCTTATTTGTAAGATATTTATTAAAATCCATATTAAAGCTAATGTTGTTCTTTCTGATAGAATCAGCAAGATGCAAATTTATAATTTAATTCTCAACTGTAGCTTAATTTCTCCTTTCTGATTTCCTTTTATTTCTTCGTTACCACTGCCTATTTTTTCAGCGTTTTCGAAATTGGTTAACGAAACTCTACACCAAAAACTGAAATTGCGATTCAATTTGTAAGAGGCTCCTAAGTAATATCTTGTTCCCTTGTTGTAGTATGCCGGAACTGTGAATATGTAGCTAATGTCGTTTTCGTAAGCGTAAATTCTGCTATACCAACTATTAATATCGAAGAAAGCAACTCTACCGTAGATACTTAGAGGTGTATTGCTAAACTTCCATTTTACATCCTGAAAAATCAACCAACCAATCTCGCTTGTATGATGAGTATATTTAACAGCTTCGGCTCTTGATGCTAAACTCAAATTGCTATTAACTATTTTATTGAAATGCAATCTGAAATTAATTTTTGTTTCCTCTTCTAGCTGATTTAAAAAGTTTGAATCAGTACTGAAATTTCTGTTTTTTCTCTCATATTTCATCCTGAAATAAGCCGAAGAGCTACTGTTAATTTGAGAATCGAACTGAATTAATGTTTCAAATCCTTTGCTAGGAGCATCTTTCTGATATTGCAACCATGTTTTTTCGAAAATATCAATGTAGGCTGATATTGTAAGGTATTTGTGTAATTGGCTGTTTATGCCAATGTAGTAAGCCTTTTCTCCTGAAGTTGTGTATTCGCTAAATGGAGCATTGTACGCCGAAAAATAGTTCTTTTGATAATTGCGGTACGATAGAACAAAAGAAAATTCAGGAGTGGGATTTACCGAAATGTTGTGTAATGTAGCCCAAGCACCATCCTGATTTGTTGCATGTTCGCCACTAAGAACAATATTGTTCAAATTCCAAATATAGTGAGCGGAGAAAGTGTTTATTGTTTTCTGATCGAAATTAAACAGTTGATATTCGTGTTCGCCCTTTGCTAGTTTATTGTCGAAGTTTGTATTTATTGCAGTAATTCCAATTTTGAAGTTGTCATTGGTGTAGCTTACATCTGTACCGAAATCAGTTTTAGTCAGAGTGTTTTTACGTTCAATTTCCGTATCCGTTCTGTGTAGGCCAGTTTCATAAGTCTTAAATTCTTCCTCATTTTCTAAGATATTAATGCTAGCATCAATTTTGTTAAGAGAAACGAAAGGTGTAATTGTAAAATTGCCAAACTCCATTTGAGCAGTCACCCCTCTGAAAAATTCATTTTCGTTAACACCTGTAAACGACGAAATGCCTCTGCCTAGTTTTACAATATTTGTAGCATACGAAGATTTATTAGTGCTAAAAGATGACCAAACAGCTAATCCTTGTCCAAATTCTAAATTGTAATCACCTAGTATAATTTTATTGATGAAACCGATATCTTTTACTTCTA
>CAZIYK010000270.1:0-2553 GCA_964543445.1 uncultured Flavobacteriales bacterium | reverse complement strand
TATGGTAGTAGGTGGTGGAATTTTACCAGCTATACAAGGAGCAATTGCTGATAGCTACGGATATATGGCATCTTACTGGCTAATTATTGCTAGTTTATCTTACATACTATTCTTTGCTTATGTAGGATCTAAACCACAACAAGCTTAGAGCTGAATACATTTATATCTCATACTAAACACTTTCTAGATAATAGTTATCTAAGAGGTGTTTTTTGTTGACATTATACTTAAGGTTAATTCATATCGATAGTTAAAAACTATAAACTTATAAGTTACAGATATCCTTAAAGTTTTTTTTATACCCCCCAAAATTGTGCTGACTTCTGACATGTTTTTTTCAATTATAATTATATATATTTATACAATTAATTACATATACTATATCGCATTATTTATAGTTATATTACAAGTGTATCAAACAACTAAACAGATCAACATACAATGAAAGTAGGTTTATTTATCCCATGTTTTATTGATCAGTTTTATCCTGAAGTGGGTAAGGCTTGCTACGAATTGTTGGTAAAACTCGGTTGCGATGTTGATTATCCATCCGAACAAACTTGTTGCGGACAGCCAATGGCAAATGGAGGTCATGCTCACGATTCAAAAGGATTGGCAATAAAATTTGGTGATATTTTTTCACCTTACGATTATATTGTTGGTCCATCGGGTAGCTGTGTCAGTCATGTTCGCGAACATTACGACATTGTTCCACAAACCGAAAACATCAAAAAAGTTAGAAAAGATACTTGGGAGATTAGTGATTTCCTAGTTAACGTTCTTAAAGTTGACAACATCAAAGCTAGCTTCCCTAAAAAAGTAGGAATTCACAATTCTTGTCATGGTCATAGACATTTAAAATTAGGAGTACAGACAGAATTAAACGACCCTAATCAAACATCTGTTCTAGAAACTCTTTTAAAACAAGTAGATGGAATTTCATTGGCAGAATTAGATCATCCCGATGAGTGCTGTGGATTTGGAGGAACTTTCAGTGTAACAGAACCATCAGTCTCTGTTCAAATGGGAATTAATAGAATAGCCGATCATAAAAAACACGATGTAGAAGTAATTACAGGAGCTGACATGTCGTGCCTTATGCATATACAAGGAATCTTGAAACGTCAAGGAAGCGATGTAGAAGTTAAGCATATTGCCGAAATATTAAATTCAGAGTTGTAATGGGAGCAGATAAATTAATATCACACGCAGAACATTCACGAAAGTTTTTATCAAATCAACTTAAAGCTAGTTGGTTTAATAAAAGTATTTGGTATCAGCGCGATAAAAGAGATATTGCCACAAAAAAGATAGATGAGTGGGAAACACTCCGTCAGTTAGCTTCCGATATTAAAGCACATTCCTTATCTAAGTTAGACGAGTATTTAATCGAGTTCGAAAAAAATGCTACAGCCAACGGAATTCAGATTCATTGGGCTGAAGATGATAAAGAGCACAACAGAATAGCTACTGAGATTTTAAAAAATCACGGAGTAAAAAAAGTAGTAAAAAGTAAGTCTATGTTATCAGAAGAATGTGAACTTAATCATCACCTTCAAGATAACGGAATAGAGATTATAGAAACCGATCTCGGAGAAAGAATATTGCAATTAGCAGGAGAAAGACCTAGCCATATTGTGATGCCTGCTCTACATAAAACCAAGGAGGAAGTCGGAGAGTTATTTGTAGAGAAACTCGGCACAAAACCTAGCAACGATCCTGTTTACTTAACTGCCGAAGCAAGACTCCATTTACGCGAAAAATTTATAAATGCTGATGCATCTATGAGTGGAGTAAACTTCGCCATTGCCGAAACAGGAAGTTTTGTGTTGTGTACCAACGAAGGTAATGCCGATTTGGGTATGACAGCAAATTCGAAATTGCACATAGCATCAATGGGAATTGAAAAAATTATCCCTAAACAAGAGCATCTTGGAGTTTTTATAAGAATGCTTGCACGTAATGCTACCGGTCAGCCAATAACAACTTTCACATCGCATTTCACAAAGCCAGACGAGGGCTCAGAGATTCATATAATAATTGTAGATAACAATAGAACGAAAATATTGAGTGAAGAAAAATTTAATTCTTCGCTAAAATGTATTCGTTGTGCAGCGTGTATGAATACATGTCCTGTGTTCAAAAATAGTGGAGGTCATTCTTACAATTTCGTTATTCCAGGACCTATAGGTGCAATTTTGGCACCAGCACATGATATTAAAAAATATGAAGATATGCCTTTTGCATCAACGTTGTGTGCTTCATGTACGAATGTGTGTCCTGTAAAAATCAATATTCACGAGCAACTGTACGATTGGCGACAAGTTATTTCACAGAAAAAAAGTGCTTTTACTTTTAAAGGAGTAATAATGAAAGGTGCTGCTTTTGTATTAGAGAACACGTGGATTTACAACACATCAGGAAAAATAGGAATGTTCTTTATAAAACATTTCCGAAAATTAGTAACACACGCAACACCGTGGGGCGAAGGCAGAGAATTACCCGATGTACCCAAGGAGAGTTTCAAGGATTGGTATAAGAAAAATCATTCGT
>CAZIYK010000269.1:0-2608 GCA_964543445.1 uncultured Flavobacteriales bacterium | reverse complement strand
TTTATGAATCTCGAAGAGGGACAAGGAGTTATGGATTTCAAAAGAATTCTTATTAGTGGAGATAGCACTGACGACAATCCTACTAAACTTGCTCTACTTCAGCTTAAACTCGAAATTTCTAAAGAATTTTAGATTATTTATACCTTAAAATTCAGAAAACATAAAAAGAGGATAAAAAAGTTATGTGATTAACTTTTTTATCCTCTTTTCTCTTTATATCATGTCTTAATTTAGGGTGATTTATTGTTTGTACAGCAACGGTTTTATCCTATAATTTTATTTATATTTGCTACAAAACAAGTGAGATTTTATCTACTTAAAACACAAATATTCAATTGACTAACTTTAGTTAATAGTTGATAATTTTTTAAAACAAGATTGATGCACAAACAACTTATATTTCTATTAATTTTCATTTCAAGCTCAGTATTTTCGCAGAATATTAAATTCAACAAATATTTCAAAAATGCTAGCTTAAGGTTCGACTACATACACTCAGGAACAGACAAAACCGAAACTATTTCGAAAGAAATGTTCAAATTCGAACCTTATTGGGGAGGAACTAAAACAAATCTTATTTCTCCATTCGATTATGGAAAATATAAAATTGTTGTTATAGACTCTGCATCATCAAAAGAAATTTATAGCAACGGATATTCTACGTTGTTTATGGAATGGCAAAGCACTGCAGAAGCAAAAAAAATTAATCGTGCATTCTACGAAAGTGTAATCATGCCTTTTCCAAAACGTACTGTGAAAATTGAAATTAGAAGTATAGATTTCAACCAAAAATGGACAACTATTTACAGTGAATATTTGAATCCAAAAAAAGATTATTTCATCAACAGAGATAAAATCCCTGCATATCCTGTTACACAAATAAATGGCAACAAACCTAGCGACAAAGCATTAGACATAGTTATAATTCCAGAAGGATATACAGAAGAAGAACTAGAGAAATTTTATATCGATGCTAAAAGGATGACTAAATATTTATTGGAAGTTTCTCCTTTTAAAGAAAATTCAGAAAATATAAATGTAAGATTAGTTATGGCTCCTTCGGTAGAATCAGGCACTGATATTCCTGGTGCTGGAGTTTGGAAAAACACTATTCTTAATTCTAATTTTTACACATTTAATAGCGAGAGATATTTAACTACTTCCGATATTAAATCTCTACGTGATTTAGCATCTACAACTTACTACGACCAGATTTATGTATTAGTAAATACCGAAAAATACGGTGGAGGTGGAATTTATAATTTCTACAATCTTTGTACTGCTGACAATAAATTTTCTAAAGAAGTTTTCACTCACGAATTTGGACATGGACTTGCGTGGCTAGCAGACGAATACTACTATGACGATGAAATGAGCGAATTCTACGATAAAAGTTTAGAACCTCGCGAAGCCAACATCACTACTCTTGTTAATTTCGACAAAAAGTGGAAGAAAAAACTTCCTAAAAACACGAAAATCCCGTCAATTGTTGATCCTAAACACCCAAATAAAATAGGAGTTTACGAAGGTGCGGGATATACTTCAAAAGGAGTTTACAGAGCATATCAGAATTGTAAAATGAAATCGAACAGTACAAATGAGTTCTGCGAAGTGTGTAAGAAAGCGTTATCAGACATGATGGATTACTACACTAAATAGATCTATTTTTGCAATCTTAAAAAGCACATAAAAACAAATGGCAAAGAAATGGTCAGCTCCCATGCGTGTGTATCACTGGTTAAATTCGTTAACTGTAACGCTACTACTAATAACTGTAGTTTTAAGAAAAACGGTTTTAGACAAATATCAAGTAAATCTTAAAATTCAGACTTTCTTAACAGATAACGGAATCACCATCGATAAAGATGCTACAATGAAACTGGCCAAACTGATACGTTACGAAATGTGGGAATGGCATTATGTATTCGGATTTATTTTGGCAACTTTAATGGTAATTAGAATATTTCTGTTTTTTACCGAATCAGGAAAATCTGTAATCAAGGATGCTTTTAGTTTTCTTACCAAAAATAAGAAAGAAAATTATTGGGTAAAACTACTCTACTTAGCTGTTTACCTCTCAATTTTAGTAATTGCAACTACTGGAGTACTAATGTATTTTTATAAAGATTTAGGATGGACTCACGATACTAAGAAAATACTAGAAAGCATTCATGTATCAGTTATGAATATTATAATTTACTTCATTCCTTTGCATATTATCGGTCTAGTTTTAGCTGAAAATGAAGATGAGCCTGGTATAGTATCAGAAATGATTAATGGAGGAGAAAAAGGGTCATAAAAAAGTTAAACCTTATTCAGATTATAACTTACAAAGTCAAAACAGAAAAACAACAATTAAACAACATATGAAAAGTCTATCAGTATTTTGTGGAGCAAGTGGAGGAAACAAGAAAATATATCAACTAAAAGCTGAAGAATTAGGCAGAAAGATGGTTGATAAAAATATTGACTTAGTTTTTGGTGGTGGCAAAGTAGGAATGATGGGGTTTATAGCAGATGAAGTTCTAAAAAACAACGGAAAAGTAATCGGAGTAATACCTAAGTTTCTATCTTCAAAAGAAATTGAACACAGTGGCTGTACCAAATT
>CAZIYK010000268.1:0-2622 GCA_964543445.1 uncultured Flavobacteriales bacterium | reverse complement strand
GCCAAACTCTCTTCGATAGTTTTAATCTTAGCTAGAGCATCTTCTTTTTTCTTGTTTTCAAGAGCTACAACAGCTTCTGGTGCATTATCAACAAAGCGTTTGTTGCTAAGTTTCTTTTCAACACCTATCAAGAATCCTTGGTGACGTTTTAGTTCTTTTTCAAGTTTTTCTATTTCTGCTTCTACATCTATACTTTCGCCAAAAGGAACAAAATATTGATTTGCTCCAGCACGGAAAGTAAGAGCTCCTTCAAGTTTCTCAGAAACATACTCCAATTTCGATAAGTTAGCAATCTTGGTGATTATACTATCGAAATCTTTGTTTACAGCGTTAGTCCCTAAAACAGAAAGTTCTAATTTTTCTTTATTAGCAATATTCTTTTCCTTGCGAATTGTACGAATTCCAGATATAACAGCTGATGCTTGTTCGAAATCAGCAATTAAGTCTTGATTTGCACCTTCAACAGTAGGCCAAGCAGAAATCATTATTGCTTCTTCCTTACTTCTTTCTGCCATTAATTGCCAAATTTCTTCAGTAATAAAAGGCATGAAAGGGTGAAGTATTTTTAATACTTTCTCAAAATTCTCAATAGTTTTATCAAGAGTTGCTCTATCTATTGGTTGCTGATAAGCTGGCTTAACCATCTCTAAATACCACGATGAGAAATCGTCATAAATAAATTTGTAAGTAGTCATCAACGCCTCAGAAAGTCTGTATTGCTC
The DNA here is from genome assembly GCA_964543445.1 of uncultured Flavobacteriales bacterium. Taxonomy (GTDB): domain Bacteria; phylum Bacteroidota; class Bacteroidia; order Flavobacteriales; family JADGDT01; genus JADGDT01. Next base: position 1,900 of record CAZIYK010000268.1, on the reverse strand, counting down.
AAACGACTTTTCAAGATCTTCGAGAGTTTTACTCAACTTAGCATCGAACCACGCAATAGCTTGTTTAGACGAAGCAGGTTGCTCAATATCATCAGAAACTTCCCATCCTTTTACTAGTCGGAAAGCATTCCAAATTTTATTTGAGAAATTACGTCCTTGTACACACAAATCTGTATCAAAAGGAAGATCGTTTCCGGCAGGAGCGGTAAGCAACAATCCAGCGCGAACTGAGTCAGCACCCCACTCTTCCATCAATCCAACAGGATCTGGTGAGTTACCCAATGATTTACTCATTTTACGACCTTGTTTATCTCTAACAATTCCTGTTAGATAAACATTTTCGAAAGGTTTCTCTCCTCTATATTCGTAACCAGCAACAATCATACGTGCCACCCAGAAAAACAATATATCCGGACCAGTTACCAAATCGCGAGTTGGGTAATAATATTTTATTTCCTCATTTTCAGGATTATTAATACCATCGAAAACAGATATTGGCCACAACCAAGATGAGAACCAAGTATCCAAAGCATCTTCATCTTGTTTAAGATCAGCAACTGTTAATTCTTTATTTCCCGTTTTTTCAATTGCTAGAGGTAAAGCTTCTTCTGCAGTTTTAGCAACCACAAAATCCTCTACTCCATTACCATAAAAGAAAGCAGGAATACGGTGTCCCCACCAAAGCTGACGCGAAATATTCCAATCTCTAACATTTTCCATCCAATGACGGTAAGTGTTTTTGAATTTCTCTGGAACCAATTTCACTTCGTCGTTCATCACAGCATCAAGAGCAGGTTTAGCCAACTCCTCCATTTTCAAAAACCACTGTACCGAAACTTTAGGCTCGATTACAGCACCTGTACGCTCTGATGTACCAACTTTATTCTGATAATCTTCAACTTTTACCAAGTTTCCGATTTCCTCTAATTCTTTTACAATTTCTTTTCTTACAACAAATCTATCTTTACCCTCGTAGTGTAAACCATGAGCGTTAAGTGTAGCATCATCGTTGAAAATATCTATAACTTCAAGTTTGTGTCTTTCGCCAATTACCTTATCGTTAGGATCGTGAGCAGGAGTAATTTTCAAACAACCTGTACCAAATTCCATATCAACATATTCGTCTTCAATCAACGGAACACTGCGGTTTGCAATAGGTACAATTACACGTTTACCCTTAAGGTGAGTGAAACGCTCATCATTAGGATTGTAACAAACAGCCGAGTCACCCATAATTGTTTCCGGACGAGTTGTAGCGATAGTTACATACTCATCAGAACCCTCAATTTGGTAACGCATGTAGTAAAGTTTTCCGTTTTTCTCAACGTGAATTACTTCCTCATCAGACACAGTTGTTAAAGCTTCAGGATCCCAGTTAACCATGCGGTAACCACGATAAATCAATCCTTTATTGTAAAGATCAACAAAAACATTCTGCACAGATTCCGACATATCGTCATCAAGGGTAAACTTAGTTCTATCCCAATCGCACGAAGCTCCTAATTTCTTAAGTTGTTCAAGAATTATTCCTCCGTGTTCTTCAGTCCAATCCCAAGCGTGCTTAAGAAATTCCTCGCGACCAATATCCCATTTAGAGATACCTTTTTCTTTCAACCTAGCAACAACTTTTGCTTCAGTAGCAATAGATGCGTGGTCTGTTCCAGGAACCCAACAAGCGTTGAAACCCTTCATACGAGCACGACGAATCAACACATCCTGAATAGTATTGTTGAGCATGTGTCCCATGTGCAAGACCCCAGTAACGTTAGGTGGTGGAATTACTATTGAATAAGCTTCTCTCTCGTCTGGCTCCGAATGAAAATATCCGTTGTCCATCCAATACTTGTACCATTTATCCTCCGTTTTACTCGGATCGTATTTAGTTGGGATTTCCATGTTT
>CAZIYK010000267.1:0-2625 GCA_964543445.1 uncultured Flavobacteriales bacterium | reverse complement strand
TATCTTATATCTTTTCTTGAACTATAAATTAGCTTATTAGATGAACTCCATTTATTTTTTGAAGATCTTGGATTTAATAAAGAATTGGCTAATGTGTTGAAATTAGTTTCTATAAATATTCTTTTTTGCTTGGTCGTGATTTTTTTGTCTGTAATATATTCATTGTAAGATTTAAGCCAAGTATCTATACTTGCTCCATTTTCCTTTTTTATAGACTTTAATTTTACTATTGATTGTAATGTTTGATCGTAATACTTTAATTGATTAAATCTTGATTTTCTAATGTTATTAAGTAAATCTATAACTAATTTTTTGCTGCTAGTAGAGAATGATGAATACCCTAAGATAAAGGTATCAGCAATAGCTTTTCCATCATAGCCTTTATGACTTTTGTTTTTTAGGAAATTAACAAGTTCTGGCTCAAATTTATCTATTTCATGAGAAAATTGTTTTTTACTTTGAGCAAATAAAACTTGAGATGAAAATATAATTATTAGTAGAAGATATTTTTTCATGAATAAAGTGTATGAAATAGTCTTAGGTTAGTATGTAATTAGTGTTTATAAGGTTTGTTTAGCTTATCTTTTTTAATCGTAAAGCTGCCCAACCTTCTTTATCTCTTTTTTCCTGAAGTTCGAAACCATTTTTTTCTGCTTCAGCAACTAATTGATCTATATCGCTTTCGTAAAAACCACTCAATAACAATTGGCCACCTTTTTTTATTGTTTTAGCATATTTAGGCATATCGTTTATGAGTATATTTCTATTTATGTTAGCTATAAATAAATCGTATTCTTCTTTATCTTTTAATAAACTAGCATCGCCCTTAGCTCCTTTTATGTGGCCAACATTGTTTCTAACGGCATTTTCCATTGTGTTTTCGTATGCCCATTCATCAATATCTATTGCATCGATATTTGTAGCTCCTTTCTGTGCTGCTAATATGGCTAATATTCCTGTGCCACATCCCATATCCATAACAGACATGTTTTTCACATCCATATCTAGGATATAACTAATCATTAAATGAGTAGTTTGATGATGCCCTGTTCCGAATGACATCTTAGGCTCAATAATGATTTCATAATCGGCATTTGTAGCATCGTGGAAGGGTGCTCTTATTACGCAACGATTATCTACATTGATAGGGGAGAAGTTCTTTTCCCATTCTTCGTTCCAATTTTTAGGAATTACTTTATTTTTTTCAAAATCAATCTCACATAATCCGTTATTTAAAACATCCATGCTGTTAAAAGCTTCTTCATCGAAGTTTTCTACCTGAACGTATGCATCAACACCGTTTTCTGTGTCTGCAAAACTTTCAAAACCAACTTCTCCTAATTCTGCTTCTAAAATATCTTTCCAAGGTTGTAATGGACTAACCTTAAATTTAAATTCTAAATATTCCACGATATATGTTTTTAATATTTAATTGTCAAAAATGTAATAGACTCGTTTTCTTACAAATTCATCTATGCCTACAAGTTACAAAACTTATAAAAAAAACAAAGGAACTCTTTTGAGTTCCTTTGCTATAAAATATGTTGTGTTATGTTTAGTCGAATGCTGTAATGATTCCCATGAAATCTTCAGCTTTTAAAGCAGCACCACCAATTAATCCTCCATCAACATCCTCTTTAGAGAAAATTTCTTTAGCATTACCAGGCTTAACACTTCCTCCGTATAATATTGGAAGTTTTTCAGCTACTTCAGCACCGTACTTAGCATCAACTACCTTACGGATATGAGCGTGAATTTCTTGAGCTTGCTCAGGAGAAGCAGTTTCACCTGTTCCAATAGCCCATACTGGCTCGTATGCCAATACTATTTTGTCAAATGCACTTGCATCTAAATGGAAAAGACCTTTTTCTATTTGAGAAGCAACAACGTCAAAATGATTTCCTGCTTTTCTCTCTTCTAAAAGCTCTCCAATACAGAAAATAACTTCCATTCCATTTGCTAATGCTGCATCAGTTTTTTTAGCCAAAAGCTCATCTGTCTCTCCGTAGATAGAACGACGCTCAGAGTGTCCTAAAATAACTTTTTCAACACCAATAGCCTTAAGCATATCAGCAGAAACTTCTCCAGTGTAAGCTCCACTAACATTTTCGTTCATGTTTTGAGCTGCAACTTCTATTTTAGAATCTTTAAGTTCGTTAACTACTCCTGCTAAATTTACAAAAGATGGAGCCACAACTACTTCAGCAGTTGGGTTCTTTTCAGCAACTTGAGATGCTAATTCTTTAACTAACGCCAACCCTTGATTGATGTCGTTATTCATTTTCCAGTTTCCTGCAACAATTTTTCTTCTCATCATGTTTATTTTTTTGCAAATTTTTAAAATATTAATGGTATATGAAAATATTTGAGGGTTAATTTTGGCATTTATATCATAAATATGTGGTGATTATATATTTTTATGTAGAATCTTCTAATTCTGTGTAAATGTTTGGGTTTGAGCTGAAATATTGTTGTTGCGGATTAGTGTAAATAATAGAATTTTTCAATTAAAAAATGTGTATAAATATAGATTGCTATATGTAACATGGAGTAAACAAAAAAGGTTATAAAAAAAGCTGTTTCGAAAAAAATCAAAACAGCTTTAAAATATTTTAAGTAGTAGGA
>CAZIYK010000266.1:0-2636 GCA_964543445.1 uncultured Flavobacteriales bacterium | reverse complement strand
GAATTTGAAAAGAAAGAAACAGCATATCGTTTGCCTTTAAGCGAAAAGAAGGGATTACTTAGCAATAAACGAGTAAAATATCTTGATAACACTAATAGACTGAACCTCAACCATAAAATGTTTGATGTTAGAGTTATTATTCTAGAAGATCTAAAATCTGACTATCTAGTAATTAAGAGTGACAAATCGGATATTGCTTACGAAATAGGTATTAAAGATTTCCCCTTAGTTGGAATTTGGACTAGTGCCAAATCAAATGCTCCTTTTGTATGTATAGAACCATGGTATGGAGTATCTGATACTGTTGATAGCACAGGCGATTTGAAGAAGAAGAAAGGAATTCAGAAACTTTCTAAAAATGAAAGTTTTGATATGAAATACTACATAAAAGTAATAAACAACTAAAAACTTACCCCATGTCTAAACTATTAAAACTTGCATCAGTTAGTGTCCTCGCATTTATTTTAGGGCTCAGCATTGTGTCTTGTAATCAAGAGCAATCTACAGATAATAAAAAGAGTAGCGAACAAAAGCAACAACCAAACATTATTTGGATTTCATTCGAAGATATAAGTCCATATTTTAGTTTTTATGGCGATAGTTCTGCTGTTACACCAAACATCGATAAACTAGCATCAGAAAGTGTAATTTACGATAGAGTTTACTCTGCTGCAGGTGTTTGTGCTCCTAGCCGTAGTGCAATTATTACAGGAATGTATCCTACATACATGGGAACTAACCATATGCGAACAGGTAAAGACATAATGAGTTGGGGACGTAAAACTTATAAAAAAGAGTACGGGGTTAAGGATGTAAAAGGAGTAAATATTCCTGAATACAGTGCTGTAATTCAACCTGAGATAAAATGTTTTCCTGAATTTTTGAGAGCCAATGGTTACTATTGTACTAACAATGCAAAGACAGATTATCAATTTGCAGCACCTTTTACAGCATGGGATGAAAATGACACTAACGCACATTGGAAACACACACCAAAAGGGAAGCCTTTCTTTGCAGTATTCAACTTAAATGTAACTCACGAGTCAAAATTATGGAAACACAAGAATTTGCCTCTTACAGTTAATCCAAAAGATGTAAAAGTCCCACCTTTCTATCCTGATAATGATAGTATAAGACTAGACATAGCACGTCAATACAGCAATGTAGAGATGTTAGACAAGCAAGTAGCTAAATTATTGCAAGAGCTTAAAGATGCAGGTCAATACGACAATAGTTATATTTTCTTCTTTTCCGATCACGGTGGAGCTATGCCTCGCGGTAAAAGAGAAGCTATTTCAGCTGGACTTCACGTACCTTTCTTAATTAAATATCCTAAGGGAATGAATAAAATAGGTCGTGATGACAAATTAATTTCTTTTGTTGATTTAGCTCCTTCTATATTGGATTTAGCTGGTGTGAAAAAGCCTGAATACATGCAGGGTAAAAGTATGTTTAGCGAAAATAGAGATTACATTTTTGCTGCCCGCGACAGAATGGATGAGTTTACAACTCGCCGCAGAACAGTTAGCGATGGCAAATATCTGTATGTAAAACATTTATTTCCTAACGAAGTTAGATATCAGAATATTCAATACAGAATGCAATTAACTTCAATGCGAAATTTATATAAACTTCACAACGAAGGTAAATTGAATAAAACTCAAGAATTGTGGTTTACACCTCTTGACGGAGATGAAGAATTGTATGATTTAGAGAATGACCCTTATGAGATAAATAACTTGGCTAAGGATAAAGGCTCTGAAAAAATCTTAAATAGATTTAGAGACGTTTATTCTAATTGGAGAAATGAGATTTCTGATAGATGCGATAAACCAGAATCAGAAATGCTAGAAGAAATGTGGCCAGGTGGAGTACAGCCAACTACTAAGCAAGTTATTGCTAATAAAAACAACAACACTATTACCCTGTCTTGCGAAACAGAAGGAGCATCTATTGGTTACAGAATAGATGGAGGAAAATGGCAATTGTACACTAAACCAATATCAATAGAAAAAGGTAAGAAGGTAGAGGCTAAGGCTATAAGAATTGGCTATAAAGAATCAGACATTCTAACTATTTAAAATAAAAAACTAATCCCTTGTTATGAAAAAATATTATTCTTTACTATTTATACTAGCCATTGTTTTATCTGATTATGCTAATGCACAGGTAACAACATCGTTAGGTCCAATCAGAGATAAAACTGAACTCGACATAGGTTTTAACAGACGTTCCAATAAAGGTAGTTGGTGGTCTAATCAATCATTTAAAACTTTGGTTGGTCAGATGAATCCTGATATTGTTAGATACCCAGGTGGAACACAAGCTAATTATTGGGATTGGAGAACAGGTAAGTTTATTGATGGCACAGATAAAGGATGGGGGAACAAAGAGGTTCTTAAAATCCCTGATTTTGTAGATTTCTTACCTTCTAGAACCAAAGTTATTTATGTGATTAATATGGCTCGTCCTACAATAGCTACAGGTTTAGAAGTTGACAAGATCAATGAAAAAACACTAAAAAGCGATGAAACTCTAGATAAGATGATAGACGATATGAAGGCAGGTATTGCTAAGTTTGTATCGGAAGGACGTACTCCTTATGCCATAGAATTAGGAAATGAGTTCTATTTTGG
>CAZIYK010000265.1:0-2640 GCA_964543445.1 uncultured Flavobacteriales bacterium | reverse complement strand
TAGTAGAATCTACATTCGAAGAACAAACACCTACAGAAGCGTTGATTATTGGCGAAAACGGAAGTATTAAAATGCACAGCCAATTTCATTTTTCAAAAAAAATCACACTTTCAAGAGAAGGAAAACCAAACAAAATTTTCAATATAAATATCGTTGGTAATGGGTACTATCATGAAATAGACGAAGTTGTAAACTGCCTAAAAGATGGAAATATAGAGAGTGAAAAACTCCCTCATAAATTCAGTTTAGATTTAACAACCACCCTAGATAAAATCAGAAAACAAATTGGATTAAAATACGATACAGATTATTAATAAGCCCTCTTTGTTTACTTTTAGTAAATAAACAAAGAAGGCTTAGCTTAGTTATATTAAAATAACGTAGAATTAGTTCTTATAAACTCTTTTCACTTCTGATATTCCCTCCATTTCCTTGATGCTCTCTATAATACTATCTAGTTGCATTTGATTATGTACAGTAAGAGTTATTTTCCCTTCAAACAGACCTGCTTCACTTGAAATATTTATACTCCTCATACTAACATTAAATTCAGAGGAAATCATCTTTGTTAATTCATTCACAATTCCAATATCATCAATTCCTTTGATTAACAGAATAGCTTTGAAATCTTGTTGTCTTGAATCTATCCATTTTGCTTTTATTATCCTATAAGCATAACGTGCCTGAAGCGTTACTGCATTCGGACAATTCTCTTTATGTACCTTTATTCCATCATTTATAGTTATAAAACCAAATACCTTATCGCCAGGTATAGGATTACAACAAGTAGCTAGTTTATAGTCTAAATGTTCTTCGTCAATACCAAAAACTAACTGATCGTATGTTTTAGCATCCTCATCAGATACCGTATATGCTGTTGTTGCTTTTCTAGTAATCTTTCTCTTAAAGAAATTAACCAATCCTGAACCTTGACTAGCTACAAATTCCTTTACTTTTTTGCTGTCTATTGCTCCTATCGCAACTTTGTAAAATAGATCTTGACTAGTTTTCAACCCAAAATGGCTAACTAACTTATTGATTATATCGTCATTTAACGTAACCTTCAAATGACGCAACTTTCTTTCTAAAATCTCCTTACCCTCTTCCGATATTCTATTTCTATCTTCATTTAGAGCAGACTTAATTTTAGATTTAGCCTTAGCTGTAACTACAAAATCTAACCAATCAGCCTTAGGTTTCTGATTTTTTGAAGTAATAATTTCTACCTGATCTCCACTTTTTAATTCATGATTCAATGGAACCAACCTTCCATTAACTTTTGCACCCAAACATTTTGCTCCTACTTCGGAATGTACACTAAAGGCAAAATCTAACGCTGTGGCTCCCTTAGGAAGAGATTTCAAATCTCCTTTGGGAGTAAAGACATAAATTTCTTTTGAAAATAGATTTAACTTAAAACTATCAACAAAGTCGTTTGGATTTATATCAGGATTCTCCAAAGTTTCTTTCACCAAATTCAACCAGTGGTCTAAAGCTGTTTCCTCGGTCTCTCCATGCTTATATTTGTAATGAGCAGCATAACCATGTTCTGCTATCTCATTCATTCGCTCCGATCTAATCTGAACTTCAACCCACTTACCATTTGGTCCCATTACCGTAGTATGCAGAGCCTCATATCCATTTGATTTAGGTGCTGATAGCCAATCTCTAAGCCTACTAGGATTTGGCTGAAAATGGTCGGTTACTACTGAATAAATTTTCCATGCAGTAAACTTCTCTTCTTCTTCACTTGATTTATATATTATCCTAATCGCAAATCTATCGTAAACTTCATCAAAGCTTACAGATTGTTTCAACATCTTCTTTCGGATAGAAAAAATAGATTTAGGTCTTCCTTTTATAGTATAATCTATTCCATGTGCATCAAGAGATTTTTTTATCAAATCAGAAAAGTTCTTTATGTACTCTTCCCGTTCCTCCTTAGTTTCTTCTAATTTCTTAACTATCTCATTGTAAGCCTCTGGCTCTGTATATTTCAGACCTAAATCTTCTAATTCTGTTTTGATATTGTAAAGCCCCAACCTATGAGCTAACGGAGCATATATGTAAAGTGTTTCTGATGCAATTTTCAACTGCTTGTGTCTTGGCATTGCATCCATAGTTTGCATATTATGCAACCTGTCTGCCAATTTTATAAGTATTACCCTAACATCGTCAGACAATGTTAAAAGCATTTTTCTAAAATTTACAGCCTGAACAGATATATTCTGATCTTGTATGGTAGATATTTTTGTAAGACCATCGATAATTGTAGCAACAGTCTTACCGAATATACGCTCCATATCCTCGAGAGTATAGTCGGTATCCTCAACTACATCATGCAAAAAAGCTGAAGCAATAGCCACAGCTCCCAACCCAATTTCTTTAGCCACAATTTGAGCTACCGCTATTGGATGATAAATGTAAGGTTCTCCCGATTTTCTTCGTTGATCTTTATGTGCATCAATAGCCAAATCCAAAGCCTTTCGTATCAAAACTTTATCGTCTTCAGACAATTTCAAATACGATGTTCTAAGAATGGCTTTGTACCTTCTAGAGATTTCTTTTTTTTCTTTTTCTATATCATATTCTACCATAGAAATAAAAATAACAAAATTTTCAATACAAAAAAAAGGTTTT
>CAZIYK010000264.1:0-2675 GCA_964543445.1 uncultured Flavobacteriales bacterium | reverse complement strand
AGAATTAGAAGCAAACAAGCTAGAACTAAATGCAATAAGCACTAATAGTATACTTGAGTAAGTGAATTTATTTTTCATATCTAAACATTTTATGTAATCCGTATAAACAACATAAGGCTAAATATTACAATAAATATCTAGCCCTACGTTATTTAATAGTTAAGCTATTTTACAGCTTTAACTTCTTTTTTCCAGTCATCCATTTGTTTCTGAAGCTTAGCAACAAGCTCAGGATTTTGATCGGCAATATTTGTTGTTTCGTTTGGATCTTTTACAATGTTGTAAAGCTCAACTTTACCATCTTTATAGAAATCAAACATCTTGTAATCTCCAACTCTAATTGCTGTACAATAATTATCTCCTGTACTCTTCAATCTTGCTCTTGGTGAATGCCAGAATAATGTACGCTCTGTTTTTTTGCTATTATCAATGTATGGAGCAATACTTATTCCATCAACTTTATAGCTAGGTTGTTTTAAACCACAAAGGTCAACCAACGTAGGCATCAAATCTATATTTGAAGTTACTTCATCGCAAACATGAGATTTTGAAGTTACAGCTCCTCCTATAATGAAAGGCACTTTAATTCCTCCTTCGTAAACGTGACCTTTACCTGCTCTTAATGGTAAGTTTGATGTAGCAATTTGACGTTTATTCCCTATTCCTCTATTTGATAATCCACCGTGATCTGATGAGAAAACTATGATTGTATTTTCGTACAAACCTTCATCTTTTAATGTCTGAATTAAACGACCTAAACTATTATCAACACTTTCTATCATTGCTGCGTAGATTGCATTATCCTGATGAAGTTTAGTTTCTCCATCTTTCATAGCAAACTCAGGACCGTCGAACTTCATACCTTTCAACTTCTTTCTGTACTTAGCAACCATTTCTTTTGGTGCCTGAAGTGGTGTATGTACTCCGTAGTGATTAAGTATAGCAAAGAATGGTTTTTTATGATCTTTCTTGATGAATTTAATAGTTTCATCAGTCAATCTATCTGTAATATATTCTCCTTTTACTCCATTCTCTAATCCTGTTATTTTCTTTCCGTGCTTACCTTTTTTGTTTTTAGGGTCATACTTATCTGCCTTCCCTTGTGGTACGTTGTAAGGGTAGAAGTAAGAAATAGGAGCTCCTGCACTACAACCAGCAATGTTTATATCGTAACCTCTATTTTGTGGCCATGCTTCTACAGTTTTACCTAAATGCCATTTTCCAGCAAAGAAAGTCTCGTATCCATTGTCTTTAAATACCTGACCAATAGTTCTACCATCTTTCATGATTTCACCTACATCGCCACCTCCAGGTATTCCATGAGCTCCTGGATAAGTAGAAGTTTGCAAAGCAAAACGAGAAGGCAAACAACGAGGATGACTAACATAAGCATTGCTAAAATCAATTCCTTGCTTGCTCAATGCATCAATATTTGGCGTTTCGTACAACTTTGAACCTTTAGAAGAAAGGTCGTGATAACCCAAATCGTCAACAATAAAAACTAAAACATTTTTCTTGCTTGTTACTTCTTTTTTAGCAGATTCTTTGCCTTCCGACTTTTTAGCTCCAGAACAGGAATACAATCCCGCAACCATAGCAAAAGCCAACATCGAATTAATTATTAATCTTCTCATTCTTTTTATTTGTTATAAGTTATTCATTACTAACCCCACAGACATAAAACATAGTTCATTATCTGTGGGGATTTTATTTTGTTATTCTTTTATTTCAACCTCTTGATTTCCGTAAACTCTATGAATACGAGCTTTTGTCATAGCTCTAAGTTCATCTAAAGACTTATTCATTTTGTATTCTTTCTGAAGGTCTTTAAGTTGTTTCTTTAAATCTTCAGTTATTTTCTCATAACCTTTTTTACCATAAACATTGTGCAATTCTCCTGGATCGTTTTTCATGTCATACAATTCCCAAACATCCATTGAATAATAGAAGTGCATCAACTTCCAATCTTTAGTTCTAATACCGTAGTGAGGCTGTATATGGTGCCACCAAGGATATTCGTAATAATGGTAGTAATAAGAATCTCTCCAATTGTTATCTTTTCCTTCTGCTAATTTTGCAAAACTTTTACCTTGAATGTCGCTAGGTATTTCAGCACCTGCAAATTCTAATAGGGTAGGAGCTATATCGATCTCAGAAAGAATATTTGTATTTTTTCCTTTCTTTAAATGATTAGGATAACGCATTACAAATGGCATTCTTGATGATTCCTCATACATAAATCTCTTGTCGAACATTCCTCTTTCTCCTAAGAAGAAACCTTGATCTGATGAGTAAATAACAATAGTGTTATCCGCTAATTTACTATCATCTAAATATTTTAATAGTCTTCCTATCTGATCGTCAACACCTCTTACTACTCTTAAGTAATCCTTAATGTATTTCTGGAATTTCCAATCTTTCAATGCTTGACCAGTAAGCGTATCACTTGGCGACCAATACTCATTTTGGTTACCCAATTTGTAATATTTTCTTAATTCAGCCTTTGTCATGTTAGGTCTTGGTGGTGGCATCTTAAGATCACGAGGATTTAAGTTTTTATCAATTCTCATCCAATTTTCTTTAGCTGCTGGTTTACCTTCCCAAGTACTATTAAATGTTGCTGGAACTGGCATTTTTACATCCTTCCATAAATCTTGATATTCTGGAGCTGGATC
>CAZIYK010000263.1:0-2690 GCA_964543445.1 uncultured Flavobacteriales bacterium | reverse complement strand
CTGAATCATTATCGTTTTACACTGTGGCGCAGGGCCATCTCCTCTTGCAGCGTCTGTACCATCTCACTGTTGGAGATCTTTCCGTCACCATTCCGGTCCACCTTGTCGAAGGACCAAAGGTGTCGATACCGGGAATCGATACGCCGTTTCTGCAGATAGGAAGGGTACTCGGAACGATCGAGGTAACCGTCCCGATTGGTATCGTGAACTGTATAGACACCGCCTTCATCGGCAGCCAGGATGCCCGACAGAACCAGGAACATGGCGACCCACAGTTTTCTGCAATCAGTCGTCGTCTTCATAACGGCCATACCCCGGAATCCGGATTTCATGCTCGTTGAAAGATCCACGCTCGGCGTATCGGTGACAGGCATTGCAGTTGCTGAAGGAGCGCACCCGTGGATTGTTCATCACCATGCGTGGCGGAATCTCCCGGTGTTCGTGACGGAAGTAGGGAAGTTCCGTGATACGCAGGGGAATGCCGCGTACACCGCGCATCAGGCGATTGCTGAGGCGGTAGTCGACACGGCCCGCCGAGCGGCTGAGCAGGTAACCGAGAATGGCGTCACGGTTGACCGTGTCCAACTCGGCATTCTCTCCAAAGTGGTCTTCCAGGGTGAGCATGATCCGTTCCCAGGAGGGCGCCGGAAGCAGACCGGGCGGATAGGCCATGTGGCAGCTGCCACACTCCTCCCGGTAGAGGCGGTCCGTTACCGGTGCGACTCCCGGTCTGGCATCAACGCCCCATGGCCGCTGAAAATGTTCGTCTCCGTCGTCATCCGCCAAGGCGGAAAAGCCGATGGCGGCCAAGGATGCCAGCGTCAGGCTGGCGAGCAGGATTGATTTTCTGGCATTCATCTTGAGTTTCCTCCGCTTCATTGGGTGAGTAGAAAAGTGAGGATGTCTCCCTTTTCCTGGGGCGTGCATTCGCGCCCCAACGTCCATTTGCAATTGCGCTTGAACCATTTTTCGATCTTGCCGCCATCGGTGAGTCGCTTTGGATTGACCGAGGGGGCCATGGGTTCGATCCGTTTTCCGGTACGAGTGTGTTTTCCAGGCTTGCGCAGGTCTTCGGTGTGACAGGTGGTGCAGCTGCGTTCCTGTCCGGTTCTGGCATCCCGGTGCCTACCGGTCCATACCGATTGCCCACGGGCCGCTCTGAACGGTTGGGCGCCCTGGTTCCTGTATTCCTGCATCAGGCGCGTGGCGGCTTCGCTGGCTGTACCGGGTGTACTCGTGGCCAGCAGAAAAAGAGCGAGCGCGCAGGCACTGCCGCCATACCGGATTCGTCTATTCATGGTTGTTCTCCCTGAGATTGCGGTTGATCGATATCGGTGGGTAGCCGCATGGCGCTATCGGCAAACCAACCCTGGGTTGCATCGAGGTGGCAGGCATCGCAGTTGTAGCGACCATGGACCTGAGGTGATTGCCAGAGCGCCTCGGGAATCGAAGCGTGCTTGTTGCGCCAATACGGGTTTTGCGTGATACGCGGGCTGCCCGGTTCCTGTGCTGCGTTCCGGTAGAGCTTCCAGGCCGCCTCGGTAGGTGCCGTTTCCGCGGCATGGGTAACGGCATGGGCAAGCAGTTCGGCAAGAACCGGAGCATCGAGCGCAAGGTCTTCCCCGAAATGGTCTTTCTGTGCTCCGAAGAGGGCTTTCCATTCGTTGGCGGGCAGGAGGCTCGGGTGATAGGCCAAATGGCAGGTCCCACACTCCTCGTCCCACAGTTCGTTCCTGGTGAGCGGTGGTCCGGGAAAGGGGAGAAAGGGTTTGGCGTCGTCTGCCGCCCACCAAGGCCATGACCAGGCCATACCGAAAGACGACAGACCCAGCGCCAGAGCGATGGCGATGCCACCACGCCTGGGGACGTCTGGAAGCGGCTTCGAACGCAACGGCTTGCGTCCTGTGATCATGGCTGCAACCAGATTCTCCCGGTGAATCCGGCTCTCCACCGCCACACCCAGAAGATGGAGGCCGACGACGCCCAGCAGGATCCAGGCGAGCAGTTCATGGACTTCGTGCAGTCGCTCGCCCCAGGCAAAATCGAGGAATCCCGAAAGGGGACCCTGTCGTTCCTCGGTCCCCAGGGTTGCGACCCCGGAAAGGAAGAGCATGAGCCCCAACATCAGCATGAGCCAGATGGCCCAACTCCCGGGTGGGTTGTGGCCAAGGTGGCGTGGTGGTGTTCCGCCCACGATCTGCCTCAGATAGGCCCTGGCTTCCCGTGCGGGATAGGTGAAGGCAGAGAACCGGGCCTCACGGGTACCCGTGAAGCCCCAAGCCAGGCGAAACAGCAGCAAAGCGCCGAAAAGATAGCCGGCCAGCAGATGGAAATAGAGCCAGCGGTCACCGCGTGTGAGCCATGCCGCGGCAAAAGCCGCGGCCCAGCTCCAGTGGAAGAGCCGCAGGGGCAGATCCCAGACCGTGACGGCTTGCGGCTTCATCGTTTCGCTCCTGGTTCACTCCTCGGGATGCAACGGCTTCTTGCCGGTGATCATGGCCCTGACCAGGTTTTCGTGGTGGAGTCGGCTGCTCACCACAACGCCGGCGATATGCAGAATGACCAGCAGCAGGGTGAGATTGGCGAAGAACTCGTGGACCTCCTCGAGCACTTCACCGCCTTCGAACTCGTCGTCATCATCGGCAAACCAGCCGCTTTGGCTCACAGGCGGCGGGATCAGGCTTCCCTAG
>CAZIYK010000262.1:0-2699 GCA_964543445.1 uncultured Flavobacteriales bacterium | reverse complement strand
ATTATTTATTCATTTCTTTGTAAAGTACTTATCATCATATAAGTATATTTATTGATATAAACTCATACCTATAACTATAAAGAGAATCTATACTTTATATGTTTGATAAAATCAACATAGGTATATTTTTGTAGTTAATAATTTATATTAAATATAATTGTTTAGTTATGCATGAAGCACTTTCCGACGCACTGTTATTCCACAGATTACAGTTTGCGTTTACAATCACATTTCACTATCTGTTCCCACAGTTAACGATGGGATTATCGCTGATTATAGTTTTCCTTAAAGCATTACACCTTAAAACAGATGATGAAAAATACAACTCAGCTGCAAAATTTTGGGCCAAGATATTTGCCGTTAATTTTGTTATGGGAGTTGTGACTGGTATTCCTATGGAATTTCAATTTGGAACAAACTGGTCTAGATTTTCTGAGTTAACAGGAAATGTAATCGGTCAGACTTTGGCTATGGAAGGAATGTTCTCTTTCTTTTTAGAATCAAGTTTCCTTGGAATTTTCCTTTTTGGAGAGAAAATAGTCGGTAAGAAAATTCACTTCCTATCTGCATTTTTGGTTTTCCTAGGCTCATGGTTAAGTGGTTTATTCATTATAGCTACGCACTCATGGATGCAAAATCCTGTAGGATTCGAGATTTTAGAAAATGGAAAATTTGCACTTACAGAGTTTTCTGCTCTATTCTCTAATCCTTGGCTATTCCCTTCTTACCTACACAATCAAATGGCATCGTTGCTTACATCTTCTTTTGTAGTAGCTGCAGTAGGAGCTTACTATTTGCTTAAAAAAGAACACAGAAGCTTTGGTAAACTTTATGTGAAGATGGGAGTAAATTTCGGTCTATTTGCTAGTATAATATTGGCAATGCCATCGGGAGACATGTTAGCGAAACAAGTTGCAGAGCATCAGCCAGTAACACTTGCAGCAATGGAAGGATTGTTTGATACTGTTGAAGGAGCTCCAATAGTACTTGTAGGACAGCCAAATATGCTTCACCAAACACTCGACAACAAAATAGAAGTTCCTAATGTTTTAAGTTTCCTTACTTATCAAAGATGGGATGCAGAAATAAAAGGATTGAATGATTTCCCAAAAGAAAATTGGCCTACAAGCGTACCTGGTCTTTACTACGCATACCACATGATGGTAGGACTAGGAACAATTTTCATACTGATAATGGTAATTGGAACTTTTTTCCTTTGGCAAAGAAAATTATACAACCGTAGATGGTATATGTGGATTTTGATGTTTGCATTTCCTTTCCCATATATCGCCAACTTAACTGGTTGGTACACATCGGAATTAGGACGTCAACCTTGGCTAGTTTACAATTTACTTAGAACAAATCAAGGATTCTCCGAAACTGTATCTGCAGGTAATGCACTTTTCACATTACTCGGATTTATTGGACTTTACATTTTACTTGGACTATTATTTTTAGGACTTGTGGGTAAAGTTATTTATCAAGGACCAGAAAAAATTAATCTTAATAACGCCGAATAATTATGGAAATATTTTGGGCAGTAGTAGTCGTAGCAATGCTAACCATTTTTGTGATTTTAGATGGTTTCGACTTTGGAGTAGGTATTATACATCTTCTTTTTTCGGAAGATGAAGAAGAAAGAGCAAAAATGACTCAAGCAATTGGGCCATATTGGGATGGTAATGAAGTTTGGTTAATTGCCGGTGGAGGTGTATTGTTTTTCGCTTTCCCCACATTATATGCATCAGCGTTTAGTGGTTTTTACCTCCCACTGATTATGGTTCTATGGCTATTAATTTTTAGAGGGATAGGATTAGAACTTCGAAACTTAGTTAACAACGAAATTTGGAGAGTAATATGGGATAAAGCATTTGGCTTGGCTAGTTTACTTTTAGCTATTTTCTTTGGAGCTGCATTGGGTAATGTGGTTAGAGGAGTAAATCTTGGAGGAGTTGTAGATGGTAAATCTCTATACGATGCACATAATTTCTTTGTGCCTCTATGGAATTCGTCATTCTCTCCATTCATGGAAGAAGTAGGGGTATTAGATTGGTTTACAGTCCTTATTGGTTTAGTTGCTGCTGTAACTCTTACAACACATGGTGCAAGTTGGTTGAGATATAAATTATCTGGGAGAATTAATGCTAAAATGAAGAAACTTATTCCTTTTCTTCTAAGTATTCAGGTAGTATTGATTATAGCATCATTAATCTCGATTTTTGCTATCAAGGAAAATCCTATGAGGAATTTCTTAGAAAATCCTATATTATTCATATTCCCACTGATAGCACTAGCTGGGTTGATAGGTATTTTTGTTATGAACAGAACGAATAAGGAAGGAGCTATTTTCTTATCGTCAGCAACTTTCATTTTCGGAGCCCTGCTAACAACAATTATGGCAATGTTCCCTGTATTACTTCCATCTACAAATAAAGTTAATCCTTCGTTGACTATACAAAGTATGAAAGCAACAGATTATGGTTTAGAAGTAGGATTGTATTGGTGGGTATTTGCAATAATTTTAGTAGTTATATACTTTATAATTGTTCACAGATTATTTAGTGGCAAACTAGATGATAATACTTACGAACACTAGGAGATTAAGTTAATAGTATTACTAAAACAACCTTACAAAATCAAAGAAGCTCATGAATATATTTCGTGAGCTTCTTTAATTTTAGAAAACCATCGGTATAAGT
>CAZIYK010000261.1:0-2717 GCA_964543445.1 uncultured Flavobacteriales bacterium | reverse complement strand
CCAGCTCAGAAAATGATGGATTTTGTAAACGGAAAACTTTCAAACAACCTTAACGGCACATCATACGTACCAGGAATAACTTCGGCTCCTCTGCATGAATTATTACCTGATGTTATTGGAAAACAACTACAAAATGGATTTAGAGATTTTGGCAAAAAGATGAAAGGCTTCCTAACAAACGAAGCACAAATTTTAGGTGTAGAATCTAGAACATCTTCGCCGGTAAGAATTCCAAGAGAAAAAGAAACATTAGAACATCCACAGATAAAAGGACTATTCCCTGCAGGTGAAGGTGCAGGATATGCAGGAGGAATTATTTCGGCAGCTATTGATGGCGAACGTTGTGCCGAAGCTTTTGTAAAACTTTATCGTTAATGAAACATTACAGCAATCTACTATTAATTGGAGGTAGCGGTCAGAATGTGGGTAAAACAACGCTTACCATAGACATACTGAAACAATACTCCAAAAACAACAGAATCATTGCAATAAAAACATCATGCCATTTTCATGGAATACTTGAAACTGATATTGTAATAGCAAACAACAACGAATACACAATAGTAAGAGAAACCGTTACCAATACAGGTAAAGACAGTGCAAGGATGCTAGAAGCTGGAGCTGAAGAAGTTTATTTTATTCAGGCTAAAGATGAGCATATAGGTAAAGCATTCTCGTTTCTAACTAACATAATAGAAACAAATTCCTTAATTATTTGCGAAACAGCTTCACTGAGAAATTATTTAATTCCAGAAGTATTTTTAGCATTGTTGAATGATAAAAATGATATCTTAGACAAGAGTAAAGCCATTTTACACAAAGCAGATTTAGTTATCGAAAACTATTTAAACAACAAGAAAGAAATAAGCTCGATAATAAAAATTGACAACAACAAATGGATAATTAACAAACCATAATCTTATGAAAACAAAACTACTATTAGTAACAGCCATTATTCTTGGAATCTCTACTTCTATGTTTGCCCAACACCGTAGAGGAACACAAGTAAAATTTAAAAACTCTACAAAGAGTGATAAAGAATTAATAAAAGAATCATTCGAAGCAGAAAGTCCAGAAAGACTGATTGAAATTGGAGCTACTTACAATTATCAATTTGGCGGAAAATTCTACTACTATTATAGTGGATACAGAGAATTAAGAGTTAGTGATTCTGACTCTTATGGAATTACTGCTAGTTTTCCTGCAAAGTGGAATACCCGTTTAGAATTATCTTTCTTCAATCAAAACACAACATTATCGGGGAATTATGATTTTGGAAGCAAAGACATAGCCATAAGATATTATCAGATAGGAGTTGTAAAAGAGTTACCAAAAGGCAATTTAATTCCTTATGGAGTTTTCTCTCTCGGAGCCGTAGAACTTAATCCAGATAACGATTATGACACTTTATGGAAATTTGCTCTTACACTTGGTGGTGGATTGAAATACTATCTAACAAAAAATGTAGGTATAAAAATAGAAGGAAGAATGATGGTTCCTATAGCTTACGGAGGATTGTATTTTGGCACTGGAGGATCAGGAGTTAGTACAAGTTCTGCTACGCTACAAGGTTATATTGGTGCTGGTGCAACCTTTGCTCTTACAAGATAATCTTCTAGTAAACTTTACTTCTTTTAATAAAGAAACACTAATTTAGCAGTCCATAAAAACGAATTAAAATGAGTAACATATTAGTAACTGGAGGAACAGGATATATTGGTTCGCATACAGCAATAGAACTTATAAAAGCAGGTCATGAAGTTTTAATAATCGACGATTTATCTAACTCTTCAATAGAATCGCTAGATAGAATAGAAAAACTAGCTGGCAAACGACCTATTTTCGAACAGTTTAAACTTAGAGATAGTGCTAAGGTTAACGACTTTTTCGAGGAATATGAAATAGATGCAGTTATTCATTTTGCAGCTTACAAAGCTGTAGGTGAATCTGTTGCTAAACCAATGATGTACTACAAAAACAATCTAGTATCTCTAGCAAACGTTGTTGATGCTATGGTAAACAACAATGTTAAAAATATTGTTTTTTCTTCTTCAGCAACAGTTTATGGTCAGCCTGAGACTCTTCCTGCAACAGAGGAAACTCCTGTTTTACCTGCAGAATCTCCTTATGGAAACACAAAACAAATTGGCGAACAAATGCTTATCGACCAAACAATAGCTACAAAAGAATTTAATGCTATTGCCCTAAGATATTTCAACCCAATTGGAGCTCACGAAAGTGGTGAGAATGGCGAATTGCCAATAGGTACACCAAACAATCTTATGCCATTTATTACTCAAACAGCTATAGGTTTAAGAGACGAACTAAAAGTTTTCGGAGACGATTACAACACACCTGACGGTACTGCTGTAAGAGATTATATCCACGTAGTGGATATTGCAAAAGCTCACGTAAAAGCAATTGAAAGAATGTTGGATAATAAAACTGAAGAGCAGTTCGAAATATTTAACCTTGGTACAGGAAAAGGATTCTCGGTTAAGGAAGTAATCGATTCTTTTGAGAAAACCACTGGCGTAAAACTTAATTACTCAATGGCTCCTAGAAGAAGCGGAGATGTTGAACAAATTTACGCTTCTACCGATAAAGCAAACAAAGTACTTGGTTGGAAAGCTGAATTATCACTAGATGATATGACTCTTTCTGCTTGGAAATGGGAAAAGCATTTGGCTTCTAAGAAATAGTCTGACAATACACAT
>CAZIYK010000260.1:0-2724 GCA_964543445.1 uncultured Flavobacteriales bacterium | reverse complement strand
GCCGTCGAGGCTGGTGGAGAAATCTTTTTTAGGAGATTATTTGTATTTTTAAGTGATAAACTTTGTGCTCCTTTGTGGTTGTTTAATTAATGTATAAATGAAAAAATTAGTAAAAGTTTGCGGAATGCGTGATGCACAAAACATCAACGATTTAATCAATCTTGGAGTTGATTACATGGGGATGATTTTTTATGCAAAGTCACCACGTTTTGTTGATGAAGTTCCTACTACAATCGGAAATAAGGGAGTTAAGAAAGTTGGTGTTTTTGTTAATGCATCGGAGGAAGAAATTATGGCAAATGTTACTAAGTTTGATCTTCAAGTTGTACAGCTACACGGAAGCGAAGAGGCTGACCTTTGTGAGAAACTTAAATATCAAGGATTGGAAGTTTTTAAAGCTTTTGGAATTTCAGAAGATTTCGACTTTGTTAATGTTAAGTCATTTGAGGGTGTTTGCGATATGTTCATTTTCGATACTAAAACTAAGTCGCATGGAGGATCTGGAAAAAAGTTCGATTGGAGTAAATTGGAAGAATACAAAGGTAAAACACCATTTTTGCTAAGTGGAGGGATAGGACCAAACGATATCGAAGAAGTGTTGAAATTTGAACACGAAAGTTACGCAGGAATAGATTTGAATAGTGGATTCGAGATAGAACCTGCTTTGAAAAATATAGATTTGTTGAAGGATTTTATAAATACTTACAGGGGGTAAGAAACTTTGTAGGATATAGTAAAGAATAGAAAAAAATAAAATGGCTGAATGCCAATTATAAATAATATTATGAATTATTCAGTAGATAAAGAGGGATTTTATGGTGAATTCGGAGGAGCATTTATTCCCGAATTACTTTTTCCAAACGTAGAGGAGTTGGAAGATAATTATATTAAAATTATAGAATCTGAAGAGTTTCAGTCAGAATACAAAAGCTTACTAAAGGATTACGTTGGTCGTCCTACGCCATTGTATTTAGCAAAGCGTTTGTCTGAAAAATACGGTGGGAACATTTATTTGAAGCGTGAGGATTTAAATCACACTGGGGCACACAAAATAAACAATACGGTTGGGCAAATTTTGTTGGCAAAAAAACTCGGTAAAAAAAGAATTATTGCCGAAACAGGAGCAGGTCAACATGGTGTAGCAACAGCAACAGTTTGTGCGTTGATGGATTTGGAATGCATAGTTTATATGGGAGAGATAGACATCGAGCGTCAAGCTCCAAATGTGGCTCGTATGGAAATGTTGGGAGCAGAAGTAAGACCAGCAAAAAGCGGTTCAAAAACTTTGAAAGATGCCACTAACGAGGCTATTAGAGATTGGATTAACAATCCAGAAGATACTTATTATTTAATTGGTTCGGTTGTTGGACCTCATCCTTATCCAGATTTGGTTGCTCGTTTGCAAGCAGTAATTTCGGAGGAGATGAAGTATCAGTTAAAAGAACATACAGGAAAAGAAAATCCTGATAAAATTATTGCTTGTGTTGGAGGAGGAAGCAATGCTGCGGGTGCATTTTATCATTACCTAGACAACGAAGATGTTGAGTTAATTGCAGTAGAGGCAGCAGGAAAGGGAGTTGATACAGACGAAACAGCAGCTACTACAACTATTGGTACGCCAGGAATTATTCACGGTAGTAAAACTCTTTTGATGCAGGATGAATATGGACAAATAACAGAGCCTTATTCTATTTCGGCAGGTTTAGATTATCCTGGAATTGGACCTTTACACGCACATCTTTTTGCATCGCACCGTGGTAGATTCTTAAGTGCTACAGACAAAGAAGCTCTTGATTCGGCAATGGAGTTAACTCGTTTAGAAGGAATTATTCCTGCATTAGAATCGGCACACGCATTGGCTGCTTTATCTAAAATAGAAATAAAAGAAAACGATACCATAGTTGTAAACTTGTCAGGTAGAGGAGATAAGGATATGGAAACTTATCAGAGAGAATTGGGGTATTAATAGTTACGTAAAACTAGCAACAAGCATCAATAAGAAATGAACAAATTACAAGAGTTATTCAAGAATAAGAAAAACGATATTTTATCGATATATTTCACTGCAGGTTATCCAACATTGGATGCTACAGGTGACACAATTAAATTTTTAGAAAAATCAGGAGTTGATTTTATAGAAGTTGGAATGCCATTTTCCGATCCTATGGCCGATGGACCAACTATACAAGCAAGTAGTGAGAAAGCACTTGCCAACGGTATGAATTTAGATGTGTATTTCAATCAATTAAAAGAAATCAAATCTGAAGTAAACTTACCGTTGATAGCAATGGGATATGTAAATCAAATGTTGCGTTATGGTGACGATAAGTTTTTACAAGCCTGTGTTGATGGAGGTATTAGCGGTCTGATTTTGCCAGATTTACCTCTTAAAATTTATGAAGAGCAGTACAAAGCAAAATTCGAAAAATACGGATTAGTAAATATTTTCTTGGTAACGCCACAAACTTCAGAAGAGAGAATTCGCGAGATTGACGAGATTAGTAATTCATTTATTTACTTGGTTTCTTCGGCATCAACTACGGGTTCAAAAAGTGATATCAGCAACAGTCAAGTTGAATATTTCCAGAGAGTGAAAAATATGGGATTAAAAAATCCTTTGGTAATTGGATTTGGTATTTCTAACAACGAAACATTTACACAAGCCTGCAAATATGCTTCAGGAGCAATTATAGGAAGTGCGTTTGTAAAAGCTATTTCAGAAAA
>CAZIYK010000259.1:0-2736 GCA_964543445.1 uncultured Flavobacteriales bacterium | reverse complement strand
TCTAAACTATTAGTTAGGGCGTCATTAATTGCTACACGATACTGTAGTTTTCCGAAATTACCTTTAGCAAAAACTCCAAGATGACGAGCAAACTGATCAGAAAGACCTATTGTTGCCCAAGATTGACGGTTATTGTCTAGAGTAAGCATGTTTAAAGAACTCTGATTGTTCAATCTAGAAATACCATTGAAATAATGTAGTCCCATCCCAACTGTGTGGTGTTTTGCCACATTGTACTGTGCCCAAGCTCCGTGTAAAAATATTTGAGAAGCTTTTCCTGTACCTACGGGAGTCATGTTGTTTGCAGTAAGACTGTTGAGACCAACGTGGGTAACGATCATAAATTTGTCGGTAATCTGAGAGTACATAAGAACACGAGCTCTTCTTATTTTTAAACTCACGTTGTTTACATCTTCCGGTACATCAAAGTTGTAAATACCTTGACCTTGAATCCACGAGATTATTCTGAAATATTTTGAACCATCATCGTTTAGTTTAACTTTCATTCCCCCGTTGTAATCGGGCGATCCTTGAGAAAAAGCACTGCTAATCGTTAATCCTAAAAAAAGAATTACTAGTAAAATTTTTTTCATTTGTTTTTTTTGGAAAAGTTTAAAAATTCAGTGAAGTGCTACTAGAACACATTTAGAAAATCGTGCAAAACATTATTAAAACAATAATAAAATGGCTATTTTAATTGATTCTAAGTGTTATTATGTTTTGACACAATTAAGGTACAATTTTAATGTTAAATTTTTTTTAGAGAAAAGGGAAATTAAAAATAAGGGGGTGAATTTGTTCGATACTCGAACCGTTTTCAGTGTTATTGCTTTTCAAATGAAATGTAAAACGATAATTTTTGTAATAACCGTAAACATTTTTATTTAATTGTGGTTTATGATTGGTAGATTGTATTTTTTTTTCCATTTTCGCATTACAAATATTGAAAAGTGATTCTGTTGTCAGAATAAAAACCGAAATTAATTTAATAAAGAAAATATAGATATGTGCGGAATAGTTGGAGCTTTTGATTTAAAAGTATCATCGAAAGATTTAAGACCTCAGGTATTAGAAATGTCAAAAAAGATTCGTCATCGTGGACCAGATTGGTCTGGAGTTTATAGCGACGAAAAATCAATAATTTCTCATGAGCGTTTGGCAATTGTAGATCCTCAGTCAGGAGGACAACCATTGTATAGCAACGATGGTGAGCTTGTGCTTGCAGTTAATGGAGAAATTTACAACCATATTGAATTAAAGAAAGAGTTAAAACAACCTTATGAGTTTCAAACTCAATCTGATTGTGAGGTTATTCTTCCTTTGTATCAAGAGAAGGGTGTTGATTTTATAGATGATCTAAACGGAATTTTCGGTTTTACACTTTACAACAAAACTACAGGAGAGTATTTAGTTGTTCGTGACCACATGGGAATTATTCCATTGTATATAGGATGGGATAAGAAAGGACAGTTTTTTGTTTCTTCGGAGTTAAAAGCTCTTGAAGGAGTTTGTAGCAAGATCGAAGAATTTAAGCCAGGTCATTATATGACTAGCGAAGATGGCGAGATGAAACAATGGTACAAAAGAGATTGGACAGATTACGAAAACGTAAAAGATAACACAACTGACATGGATGAGTTGAAGGGTGCTTTAGAGAGTGCTGTTCACCGTCAGTTAATGACAGATGTGCCTTATGGAGTTTTACTTTCAGGAGGATTAGATAGTTCGGTAATTTCGGCTATTGCAAAAAAATACGCTTCAAAACGTATCGAAGAAAACGATAAAGGAGATGCTTGGTGGCCACAACTTCACTCATTTGCAGTAGGGTTAGAAGGATCACCAGATTTAATTTCGGCTGCTAAAGTAGCGGAGCATATAGGTACAGTTCACCACGAAATACATTTCACTGTTCAGGAAGGATTAGATGCAATTCGCGATGTAATTTATCACCTCGAAACTTACGATGTTACTACCGTACGTGCTTCAACTCCTATGTATTTAATGGCTAGAGTTATTAAATCTATGGGTATTAAGATGGTACTTTCTGGCGAAGGAGCTGATGAATTATTTGGAGGATATTTATATTTCCACAAAGCACCAAATGCTAAGGAATTCCACAACGAACTTAACCGTAAGTTAGACAAATTACACCTTTACGACTGTTTGAGAGCCAATAAATCTATGGCTGCATGGGGAATAGAATCTCGTGTTCCATTCTTAGATAAAGAATTTATGGATGTAGCTATGCGTATCAATCCAGAAGATAAATTGATTAAAGATGGCCGTATAGAGAAATGGGTAATTCGTAAAGCATTCGAAGATTATTTGCCTGCTGAGGTAGCTTGGCGTCAGAAAGAGCAATTCTCTGATGGTGTTGGTTATAGTTGGATAGATTCGTTGAAAGAAATGGTTGAAAAAACAGTTTCAGAGGAGCAGATGCAAAATGCCAAATTCCGTTACCCAATCAATACGCCTATGAGTAAGGAAGAGTATTTCTACCGTACAATTTTCGAAGATCACTTCCCTTCAGATACTGCAGCTAAGTGTGTGCCATCGGTGCCTTCTATCGCTTGTAGTACTCCAGAAGCATTAGCTTGGGATGAATCTTTCCAAGGAAATGCCGATCCATCGGGTAGAGCAGTAGCAGCTGTGCACGTAGAAGGAATAGAACTATAATAAGATTTTTCTAATATTAGCCTGCTAATTTTGTGTTAGCAGGCTTTTTTTGTGCCTTAT
>CAZIYK010000258.1:0-2748 GCA_964543445.1 uncultured Flavobacteriales bacterium | reverse complement strand
AATAACAAAAAACACCGTAATCACAATTGCGAATATACGGTGTTTTGATATTTATTACTGATTAAAAATCAGAGTATAATTAATCTTCAGAAACTACATTAGCATCTTCTACTGTTTCTTCTTTCTCTTCTGAAATCTTAACTAATCCAGCACTTTGAAGAATGTTGTACCATTGGAAAACTTTCTTAATATCTGAATTGTAAACTCTATCTTCATCAAAATTAGGAAGTACTGTAGCAAAATACTCTTTCAATACTTTTGCACTTTCTTTGTGATTTAAAGATGGACCTTCGTTTTCTTTTTTAGCGATATTATTGAATACCTCAACTAATGGAACTTCCTCCTCGTAAGTGTACATTGCAATATCGTTCAACGAACTAACATTGTTTGTAGATTGTACTGGAAAACGTTTTCCATCAACCAATGATTCTACTATAAATCCTCCACGAGATTGAGATAATAATTTATACAATCCTCCTTTTCCTGCTATTGAAATAATTCCTTCTAAATTCATAATGTTTTTTTATTAAAAAATTTTATTGGCAGTAGCTACAACTACTCATAACTCTACACTTATAACTCTTAACTATATTTTATTGTCTTCCCTTTTTTAATGGAAATCTCATGTTATAATCAACATTAACTTTCCCCTTAGCTATATTGTTTAGCTTACCTTTTATCAAACGTCTTTTCAAACTAGACAATTTATCAGTAAACAAAATACCTTCTATGTGGTCATATTCATGCTGAATAACTCTAGCTGCCAAACCGCTAAACTCATCAGTGTGAAATTCCCAATTTTCATCGTAATACTCAATTACTATAGTTTCAGGACGAAAAACATCTTCATGTATATTAGGAATAGTCAAACAACCTTCGTTGAAAGCCCATTCTTCCCCTTTACGTTCTATAATATTGGCATTAATAAATACTTTTTTGAACCCTTTCAGAAACTCATAATCTTCTTCTCCCTCTTCTGCAAAAGGACTAGCATCTATTGTAAACAGCCTTATTGCTTTTCCTGCCTGTGGAGCAGCTAAACCAACACCACTAGCATTATACATTGTATCCCACATGTTAGATATAAATTCATCTAACTTCGGATAATCCTTGTCTATTTCCTCACATTCTTTACGAAGTACAGGATCGCCATAAGCTACAACTGGTAATATCATATTATAAATTTTATTCTAAAATCCTTGACGACTCTCCATATAAGATTGCAAAATAATTGTTGCACTAATCTTATCTATCAAACCTTTATTTCTTCTTGCCTTCTTCCCTATTCCACTGTCTATCATTGTTTGAAAAGCCATTTTAGAAGTATAACGTTCATCAAATCGCTTTACCGGAATATTAGGATATTTTTTATTGAGCTCTTCTATAAATGGTTTTATGTATTGCTCACTCTCCGATGGAGTATCGTCCATGCGTTTGGGCTCGCCAACAATGATTTCGTCAACTTGCTCAGTCTTTAGATACTTGTCTAAATACTCAAATATTTTTTTATTCTCAACCGTATCTAAGCCAGAAGCAATTATTTGCAACGGATCCGTTTCTGCCAATCCTATTCGCTTTGTTCCAAAATCAATGGCTAACAACTTTCCCATAACACTTAATTAAATAGCTCTAAAAAAATAGTCTGCAAAATTACTGTTTTTTTTCAAATCACACACAGTTAATTGATAAAGAGGTTTTAAATGATGATAGCCTTGAATTCTAAAAGTCAGTTGTATCACCATTATATATCGTAATTTTTAACGAAATAGTATTTTCTAACTCACAAATATGTTACTCCTACCCTATTCTAGATTGTTATAAATTTAACATTTTGTTGATTTTTTCACCTATCTATATATTTTACATGTTCTAATGAAAAGTATTCCTATTTTTGTACTCGAAATAAATATTACATACACAAAATGGAATTAAGAAGAATAATTGAAGAAGCTTGGGAAAACAAATCTTTGTTAGAAAACGAAGAAACTCAAAATGCTATAAGAACTGTAATAGATAAACTTGACAATGGCGAATTGCGTGTTGCAGAACCTATTGAAGGAACTGAAGATTGGCAAGTAAACGAATGGATCAAAAAAGCAGTAGTTTTATATTTCCCAATACAGAAAATGGAAACTGTTGAGGCTGGACCATTAGAATTTCATGATAAAATTCCATTGAAAACTGGATATGCCGAAAAAGGAATTAGAGTTGTACCTCATGCAGTAGCTCGTCATGGTGCATATATTTCTAAAGGAGTAATTCTTATGCCATCGTACGTTAATATTGGAGCTAATATCGACGAGGGAACAATGATTGATACATGGGCTACTGTTGGATCTTGTGCACAGATTGGAAAAGGTGTTCACCTTAGTGGTGGTGTAGGTATTGGTGGTGTGTTGGAACCATTACAAGCTGCTCCAGTAATTATTGGCGATAATGCTTTTATAGGATCTCGTTGTATAGTTGTAGAAGGAGTAAGAGTTGGAAAAGAAGCTGTACTTGGTGCAAACGTTGTACTTACAGCATCTACTAAAATTATTGATGTAACTGGTGATAAGCCTGTAGAAACTAAAGGATTTGTACCTCCACGTTCGGTAGTAATTCCTGGTTCGTACACTAAATCTTTCCCTGCTGGCGATTTCCAAGTGCCTTGTGCATTGATTATTGGAACACGTAAAGAAAGTACAAATAAGAAAACTTCACTTAACGATGCGTTGAGAGATTACGGAGTTTCTGTATAGATAATGA
>CAZIYK010000257.1:0-2766 GCA_964543445.1 uncultured Flavobacteriales bacterium | reverse complement strand
GATACTGATAGACAATTCAAGGTTTATATTGATGAATTAGACAAAAAATTATCGTCTATGAATTAAAAAATACTTTTACAAAATAAAAATACACAAGGCCGAAGCAAGGAGATTCAAACTCTAGCTTCGGTCTTTCTACTTTAAATATCTATTCATTTTTGATTACCTTTGAAATCTTAAAAAAATTTAAGTCATGCCTAAAAAAGTATTAATGGTTTGCCTTGGCAATATTTGTCGCTCGCCACTTGCCGAAGGAATTCTGAAATCGAAAGTTGGAAAAGATGTAATTGTTGATTCTGCAGGTACTGCAGGTTATCATGTAGGAGATTTACCCGATCAGAGATCTATAGCAGTGGCTAACAAACACAATGTTGACCTTACGGATCAGCGTGCTAGAAAAATTAGTCAAGCCGATTTAGACGAGTACGATTTAATCTACGCCATGGATCAAGAAAATTATGATAATTTGCGCAGAATGGCTAAGAACGACGAACAGCGAAATAAAATAAACATGATAATGAACGAGCTTTATCCTAATGAGAATATCGACGTTCCTGATCCTTATTATGGTGGTGATCACGGTTTCGAACATGTTTACGCCATGCTTGACGAGGCAACAGATAAAATTTTAGAAAAACTTTAGAACAAAGAAAATGTCTAATAATTACGGAAAAATATATTTCATTCCAGTTCCTTTGGGAGATAACGATCCTAAAGAAGTATTGCCAAAATCTGTTTTTGATGCAGTAGAAAAACTAGACGAATACATTGTTGAAAACGAAAAAACAGCTCGAAAGTTCATTAAGAGAATTTGTCCTGAAAAAGATCAATCTAAGCTAATATTCCATATTCTAAACAAAAGAACTGATGAAACTGAATATTCGTACTTTCTAAAAACTGCTTTAGAAGGAAACGACATGGGATTAATGTCGGAAGCTGGAACTCCTGGCATAGCAGACCCTGGTGCTGACATTGCAAATATTGCACACTACAAAGGAATACAAATTGTACCTTTAGTTGGGCCTTCATCAATCCTTATGGCTATGATGGCTTCGGGAATGAACGGACAAAGCTTTGCGTTTAATGGCTATCTTCCTATTGATAAAGGTGAAAGAAAAAAGGCAATTAAAGAATACGAAAGAAGGTCTATTAATTCTGATCAGGCACAGATTTTTATAGAAACACCTTACAGAAACGATAAAATGTTTGAAGATTTAAAATCTTCATTAAATCCTAATACAGAGCTTTGTATTGCAGTTGACATAAGCCTTAGTACAGAGTTTATAAAAACTAAAAAGGTAAAAGATTGGAATAAAAAAATGCTGAATTTCCATAAGAAACCAGCTATTTTTATTTTTCAGAAAAAGAATTAGAAATCATTACTCAGTTGCTAGTTATATTTTTTTCTAGATACTAATTATTACTGTGAGCTTCATATCAAAGCTATTAAACAATACTTTTTTAACTCTACTGATTTTCAACTTTAAACTTTATCTTTGCACAAGATAACAACATCAAAAAAACGACTCATGATACCAAGTAAATCTTTAATATTAGCTATTGACTTTGACGGCACAATAGTTGAAGACGAATATCCGAAAATAGGAAAACCTATGGTATTTGCTTTTGAGACTTTAAAAAAGCTTCAAGACGATGGTCACAGACTTATTTTATGGACTTACCGTAGCGGGAAAAAGCTAAAAGAAGCTGTAGATTTTTGTAAAGAAAATGGTATTGAATTTTATGCTGTAAATGAAAGTTACGAGGGAGAAGAATTAAACGGAGTTAGCAGAAAAATTAACGCTGATATTTTTATCGATGATAGAAATATTGGAGGATTTATAGGATGGGGAGAAGTTTATCATAAAATTACAGACAATCCGCTACCTCTACCTCAACAATTAAAAAAGAAAAAAGGATTTTTATCCATATTCAGATAAAAAATGGTAAAACTAAAAACACTTGAAGAAATAGAATTAATGCGCGAAAGTGCTTTAATCGTTTCAAAAACTCTAGGAATGTTGGCTAAGGAAGTTAAACCTGGAGTAACAACATTATACCTAGACAAACTAGCAGAAGAATTTATACGAGACCATGGAGCATATCCTGGATTTTTAGGAATGTACGACTTCCCAAATACACTTTGTATGTCGCCAAATGCACAAGTTGTACACGGTATTCCAAACGATAAGCCTCTAGAAGATGGCGATATAATCTCTATAGATTGCGGATCATATAAAAACGGATTCTACGGAGACCATGCTTATACTTTTGAAGTTGGAGAAGTGGATGAAGCAACAAAAAAGTTACTTAAAGTTACCAAAGAATCTCTTTACAAAGGAATAGAGCAATTCAAAAAAGGTAATCGTATTGGAGATATTGGATACGCTATTCAAAAATACACTGAAGACCATGGCTATGGTGTAGTAAGAGAACTTGTAGGACACGGACTTGGTAGAGACATGCACGAAGATCCACAAGTGGCTAACTACGGAAAAAGAAATACAGGTAAAAAAATCAAAGACGGTATGGTACTCGCCATCGAACCTATGATTAATATGGGAACACACCGCATTATTCAGCTTCGCGATGGTTGGACAATCCTTACACAAGACAACAAACCTTCTGCTCACTTCGAACACGATGTTGCATTGGTAAATGGTAAGCCAGAATTGCTTTCTACTTTTAAATACATCAACGAAGCTCTAGGCATAGATACTGACGAAGAAGATGCTTTCCGTCAGAAACCTTTTGTGATGTAAAAAA
>CAZIYK010000256.1:0-2807 GCA_964543445.1 uncultured Flavobacteriales bacterium | reverse complement strand
AAGTCACTTCTTCCATAAATAACTAATCAATAGTTTATAATTTAGTTGTAAAAAAAGAAAAGGAATCATTGTTGATGATTCCCATTCTATTTTATGAAGTTTATTTGAGTTTTATATTTAGTATTCTCCTTCTTTACTTTTTCCTGTAGTTACTAGCGACACACCAGAAGAAGTCCCTAATCTTGTAACTCCCATGTCAATGTATTTTTGAGCAGTTTCTAAATCTCTTACGCCACCAGCAGCTTTGATTTGAGCTTTGTCGCCAACAATAGATTTCATTATTTCTACATCTTCGAAAGTAGCTCCACCTGTACCAAATCCTGTTGAAGTTTTAACAAAATCAGCTTTTGCATTTACTGCAAGTTGACTAGCAACTTCAATTTCATCTTTAGTCAAGTAACAATTTTCAAAAATTACTTTTAATACATTGTCGCCAATTGCTTCTTTTATTTCTCTTATTTCTTCTTCTACTTCTTCGTATCTACCATCTTTCAGGAAACCAATATTAAGCACCATGTCTATTTCGTTAGCTCCATCGGCTATACATTTTTCTGCTTCAAATACTTTAGCTTCTTTAGACATTGCTCCTAGAGGAAATCCTATAACAGCGGCAATAGAAACATCAGTTCCTTTTAAATGTTCTTTAGCTAAATTAACGTAGCATCCATTTACACACACTGCATAAAAATTATATTGTTTTGCTTCGTCACACAATTTTATAATATCGCTTTCAGTTGTTGTAGCTTTAAGAACCGTGTGATCTATATATCTATTTATTCCCATGATGTTGATTGATTATTATTTTTGTCAAATTTAGTGAATTACTTAATATGATTTTAGGATATAAAAAAAACCGTTCCGAATAATACAGAACGGTTCTATAAATTTTACATATTGAATTAACCTTTATAAAAAGGTAGTTTAACAACTTTAGCAGGAAGAATATTCTTTCTAATTTGAATGAATATCTCAGTTCCTGGTTTAGCAAATTCAGTAGGGACATATCCCATACCTATAGATTTCTGAACTGATGGTCCCATAGTACCAGAAGTTACAACTCCAATTTTATTACCATCGGCATCAACAATATCATAATCATGACGAGCAACTCTTTTACCTTCCATTTCGAAAGCAATAAGTTTTCTTGTTACACCTTCTTCTTTTTGCTTTTTAAGGTATTCAGAATTGTTGAAATTGTTAGTGAATTTAGTTATCCATCCTAATCCGGCTTCAATTGGTGAAGTTTCATCATTAATATCGTTACCGTACAAGCAGAATCCCATTTCAAGTCTTAGAGTATCTCTAGCTCCAAGTCCAATAGGTTTAATTCCGAAATCTTTTCCTGCTTCAAATATTTTATCCCAAATAAGATCAGCATGTTCATTTTTGAAATAAATTTCAAAACCTCCAGATCCTGTATATCCAGTAGCAGAAATGATTATGTCTTCTAATCCTGCAAATGTTCCAATCTCAAAAGTATAGTACTTCATTCCGTGTAAGTCTATAGACGTAAGAGGTTGAAGAGCATCGGCAGCTTTCGGCCCTTGTACTGCTAGAAGAGAATACTCATCAGATAAGTTAACGATATCTGCACCGAAATCCTTGTTTTTATTAGTAACCCAAGCCCAATCTTTATCAATGTTAGCACCATTAACTACTAACATATATTTTTCTTCATTTATTCTGTAAACCAATAAATCGTCAACAATTCCACCGTTGTCATTTGGCATGCAAGAGTATTGTATTCCACCATCTACAAGTTTAGACACATCATTTGATGTAATAAACTGAACTAAATTGAAAGCATTTGGTCCTGTAACAAAGAATTCACCCATGTGAGATACGTCGAAAACACCAACATTTTCTCTAACGTTTAAGTGTTCTGCTATAAGACCTTCGTATTGAACGGGCATATAAAACCCTGCAAAAGGAACCATTTTAGCTCCTAATTTTTCGTGTATGTGTTTGAAAGCTGTACTTTTCATAAACTTTTATCTAATATTATTTTTTATGAGGTAAAATTAATTTTTCTTTTTAAGTATAGAATGTTTTTTATATCATTTTTTTGAAAAATTCAAGTTTGTAGTATTAGATTGATATTAAACCGAGTGGACGTGTCTTGTTTTATGATGAATTAGAAGTAAATAAGTTGTTGATATAAAAAAAACAAAGTGTTATTTGTACACTTAATGATTTGATTATATATTTGCATTAGCATTAAAGAGGAATTCATGATTTGTTAGTTGGTTATTTATTCAAATATCTTTAATGTGTATCGCGCTTTTAATGGTTCTTTTGGTTTATAGTTTTGGTTAAAGGGAATTCCGGTATTTAAAATTTATAATAAAAGCGTGATTAGATAATAATACCGGTATTTTCCTTTTTAGAAATAGAGTCGCAATATTATAAGTTTAGTTGTTGTTTATATATTATAGTTTAGTTGGAAAAATCTCGAAGAAAATCTCTTCGGGATTTTTTTTATAAATTATAGCTCTAATGTTTCATTGTTTGATGTTCAAATAATATCTTTGTCGCATTATGACTTGTTGTTTGATGTCTATACGTGTTGTATTAGATAACCAACAAATTCACATGATTTAATTTTATATAATTATTAATATGAAAAAATACTTACTGCTAATTATCGCATTAGTTACGTTATTTAGTTCTTGTGTATCGAAAAAAGAACTTACTTATTTGCAAGACAAGAATGAATCTCAATCGGATACATTGTCTTATACGCAATTACAGAGAGAAGATTATGTTATTCAGATTAATGATATCCTTAATATAGAAATTAAATCTCT
>CAZIYK010000255.1:0-2811 GCA_964543445.1 uncultured Flavobacteriales bacterium | reverse complement strand
AAGTTTAACAGCTATCTTCTTATTTGCAGCACTAATAGGCTTGTATATTTTCTTTTATAAAAAAGAGTATAACAAACTTTTCCTATTAGTCACATTTATTGGGGCTTCACTTGGTTCTATTGCAATATATGGAGCCTTAACAAAAGCCCCTATTTTATGGCCATCAGAATTTTGGAGATATGCAGGTATAGGAGTTAACTCTTTAGGAGTTATTGGCTTCCTATTTGCTTTAAAATCTAAATAATAATTAAGTACAGAATATATGAAAATAAAACTACTACTAATTTCAATAACATTTTTTCTAGTTAATGCACTTTTTGCACAAGACACTACTAAAACAAAAGAAACATTTTTTAATTACGATCCCGATAATTATGATTTAGTGGGATTGTTTGCAAAAAATGGAGCAGAACCAAAAATAGACACTAATTGGGCTAAAACTAAATGGTCTATTTTCCCAGCTATTGCAGTGAATCCCGCAATTGGTACTGGTTATGGTTTTGGTGTTACAGCAGGAAAATATTTAGGTGATCCTAAGACAACACGTTTATCTGCTTTTAGCTCTACTCCTATTTACACTTCAAAAGGACAATTATTTATTCCTTTAAGGTTAACTGTTTTCACTAAAGACGAAAAATACTTCTTAAACGGAACGTATATATGGCGCCATTTCCCTCTAGGCACTTATGGTTTAGGAACAAATACGCCAAGAATAGAAGGAGATATGCTAGACTCTAAAACAATAACTTTTTGGCAAACTGTTAACCGTAAAGTTGGAGATGGTATCTTTATTGGAGCTGGTTATGCTTTAGATTATTACTACGACATACACGATACTAGAGCAGAAATAATTACAGATTTTATTTCAGATAATAGAGACAGAAAAATTACTGCTGATGATGTAATTAAAATTGCACAGACTTTAGACGACTATGGCTACGAGATAAAAGTAAAAGACATGGTAAATGCAGCTAAATTCATAAATGATTGGAATAATCATCCTGAAAAATCAGCAGAAGAAATGCAAAAAGAGCATTTGCCAACAGCTTACCAAAGATATTACGAAGAGAAATTTGGCAAACCTGTAGAGGAAGTTGAAGATGTAAAAGATGGTAAAGAAATAGCATCTAGCTTAATGCTGAATTTTATTTACGACAAAAGAGATAATCAGCTTAATCCATACACAGGAATTTATTTCAACACCTATGCACGCTTAAGTACAAAGTGGCTAGGAAGTACTTCTGATTATCAATTTATAGCTTACGATTATCGTCAATATTGGGAGATGCCTTGGCTAAATAAAAATATACTAGGTATTTGGGCTACGGGTGCATTCACTTTTGGCGACCCAGTTTACACAGGATTACCTGCAATTGCATCAGATCCTTTTTTACGTACAGGTAGAGGTTGGACTGCAGGACGACTAAAAGGTATGGACATGATGTACACCGAAGTAGAATACCGTATGCCAGTTTACGACTTAATGGGAGTTGTAGCTTTTGTAAATGGATCTCAGTTTTCTGATATAGACAGAAATTACGGAAAACTAAAACTAGGATACGGATTTGGATTTAGAATGAAATTAAACAAAGAATCACGATCAAACTTTGCTCTAGACTTTGGATGGAACGAAGATGGTTATGCAGGATTCTATATGCAACTAAACGAAACTTTTTAATAACTTAATATATAAATAATAAATATGAGAAAAACGAGTATTAGAACAATGGTAGTAGCAATAGCATTAATGTTATTTGCTTCGAGTACAACAGATGCATGTACGGGCATTATGTTGAAAACAAAAGATGGTAAAACCGTACACGGAAGAACATTAGAATTTGGAATAGAAGTTGCTACTTCGCTAGTTGCTGTACCTAAAAACTATCAGTTTGTGGGGAACACAGATAACGGCGACGGTTTGAAATATAAATCTAAGTATGCCATGACAGGTATAATAACCTTCAGTGATGCTAAAATTGCAGATGGAATGAACAGTGCAGGTTTGTCTAGTGGCGCTTTTTATTTTCCAACAATTGCAGAATACGCAACACTAACAAAAAAGAATCAGAGCAAAGCTTTATCGCCAGTAGATTTTAACAACTGGATTTTATCTCAATTCGCAAATGTTGATGAAGTAAGAAAAGCAGTTGAAAACGAAGAGGTTGTAATTGTACCTACAGTATTAGACGGTTGGGGAGACGAAGCACCACCATTCCATTATGTTGTTTATGATAAATCAGGGAAAAGTATTGTAATTGAGCCAATTAAAGGAAAACTTGTTGTTCATGACAACCCAATTGGAGTTATGACAAATTCACCAAGTTTCGATTGGCACATGACTAACCTAAGAAACTACACAAACTTTAAAGCAGAAAATGCAAATTCAGTTACAGTAGACAATATTACTTTGAAGCAATTAGGACAAGGTTCTGGTATGTACGGTATTCCTGGTGATTTTACACCTCCATCTCGTTTTGTAAGAGCAGCTGCATTTAGCTTAACAGCTATACCTGTTGAAACAACTCGTCAAGCTATTGGAGAAGTATTCCATGTTTTAAACAACTTTGATATTCCAAAAGGATTTTCTCGCGAAGTAGTTGATGGAACTATCTTTTCAGATTACACACAATTAACTTGTGCTAGAGACCCTCAAACATTAAAATATTATTTCAAAACATATAACAATCAAACTATCAAAGAATTTGATTTAAAAGATTTTAATGCAAACTCAAAGCACATCTTAGTTTTAGACACAAACAAAGGTGCTCAGACAGTAATTAATGTTACTAAAAAATTAAAACCATTAAAATA
>CAZIYK010000254.1:0-2817 GCA_964543445.1 uncultured Flavobacteriales bacterium | reverse complement strand
TAATCTACCGGCTTAAATATTTGAAATAACTATCTATTTACTAAAAGCTTTTACTTATAGTTGAGGACCTGCAGCAACTAGACCTTTACCTTGCTCGTTGTCTGTGTACTTCTCGAAGTTCTTGATAAACAATCCTGCAAGATCTTTAGCTTTAGCATCCCATTCAGCAGCGTCAGCATAAGTATCGCGAGGATCTAATATAGCTGGATCAACTTTAGGTAATGCTGTTGGTACTTCAAGGTTGAAAATAGGAATGTTCTTAGTTTCAGCTTTTTCGATAGAACCATCTAAAATAGCATCAATAATACCTCTAGTATCTTTTATTGAAATACGTTTTCCAGTACCATTCCATCCTGTGTTTACTAAGTAAGCCTCAGCACCTGCAGCTTCCATTTTCTTAACTAGCTCTTGACCGTATTTTGTTGGGTGAAGAGATAAGAATGCAGCTCCAAAACAAGCAGAGAAAGTTGGTTGTGGAGAAGTAATTCCTCTCTCAGTACCAGCTAACTTAGCTGTAAATCCACTTAAGAAGTGATATTGTGTTTGCTCAGGAGTTAATTTAGATACAGGAGGTAACACACCAAATGCATCAGCAGTTAAGAAAATAACTTTATTAGCGTGTCCTGCTTTTGATACTGGTCTAACAATGTTTTCGATATGATAGATAGGGTAAGAAACACGAGTGTTTTGTGTAACTGAACCATCTTTGAAATCGATTTTTCCGTTTTCATCAACAGTAACATTTTCTAAAAGAGCATCTCTCTTAATAGCTTTATAAATGTCTGGCTCTGCAACTGGATCAAGATTTATAACTTTAGCATAACATCCTCCTTCGAAGTTGAATACACCATTGTCATCCCATCCGTGCTCGTCATCTCCAATTAGCTCACGCTTAGGGTCTGTAGAAAGAGTTGTTTTTCCTGTACCAGATAATCCAAAGAAGATTGCTACATCACCATCTTTACCTTTGTTAGCAGAACAGTGCATAGAAGCCATTCCGTTTAGTGGTAAGTAGTAGTTCATCATTGCGAACATACCTTTCTTCATTTCACCACCATACCAAGTACCTCCAATAACCTGCATTTTTTCTGTTAGGTTAAATACTGTGTAAACTTCAGAATTTAATCCTTGTCTTTCCCAGTTTGGATTAACTGTTTTAGAAGCATTAAGAACTACGAAATCTGGCTCACCATAATTTTCTAATTCTTCTTCTGTAGGGCGTATAAACATGTTCTTAACAAAATGTGCTTGCCATGCAACCTCCATAATGAAACGAACCTTCATTCCTGTTTCTCTATTTGCTCCAGCAAATGTGTCCATTACAAATAATCTCTTTCCAGATAATTGGTCAACAGAAGTTTGCTTTAATTCTTTCCATACCTCAGGAGAGATAGGTTTGTTATCGTTTGGAGCTTGTGGAGAGTTCCACCAAATTGTATCTTTTGTGATACTGTCTTCAACAATATATTTGTCTTTAGGAGAGCGTCCAGTAAATTCACCTGTCATTACATTAACTGCTCCTAATTCAGTAAGCTGTCCTTTTTCGAATCCTTCAAGGTCTTCTCTAGTTTCTTCTTTGAACAAAAAGTCGTATGATGGATTGTGGATAATTTCCTTCACATCATTAATCCCGTACTTACTTAAATCTAACTTACTCATATTGCAAAAATTATTTAAAATTTATCTTGTTTCATTTTCTATATTGTAAATATACTCAATAAAAATCAGCTTACAACTACTTATAAAAACAAACAAGTGTAAGAAGTACACTTTATTTAATTTGTCCCTCTAATTTTTATGATGAGCCATACTTTTGGGGATAAAATAAGCTTTGTCTATTTGCTGAGGTTTCTTATCATCAATAATGACGCGACTTTTACCTGTATAAAGCTATTGAAATATTACGATAGCTACATATAAAAGATGATGAAATAAAGATATTTTATGACGATAAATGTTGGCTTTTTGGGAGCTAATATTCATCAATGAAAATATAGAAATATGAAGATATGTATTTGCGTTTTGGATTATTTCGTGTGATTGTGATAAAAAAATGGTCATTTTAATGCAAAATATCGAAAATATAAAAGTTGTTTTATTGACGAATAAGGCTACGTTGTTTGTAATGTCGAAATCAAAAAAATGATTACCTTTCTGAGTAATTATCGTTGTGATGATTTGTAAGGAATGTGTTCTTATAAAGTCATTATTTACAATGATAATTTAGCTTTAATAACCAACGCAACTTTACACTTAAATGAATACTCGAAAAATACTCGTTATAGGGGCAGGAAGGTCAACTACTTCTCTTATAAACTATCTTCTAAATAAATCTGAAAGTCAAAAATTAGAGATTACAATTGCAGATGTTTCTCTAGAGATGGCTCAGGAAAAACTTAATGGTCATAAAAATGGTAAGGCAATTAAGTTTGATGTTTTCGATGAAAAGCAAAGGGATGAGGAAATAAAAAAATCTGATATCGTTATTTCTATGCTTCCGGCTAGATTTCATGTTCACGTAGCCAAAGATTGCATTAAGTATGGAATATCTATGGTAACGGCTTCGTACATAAGCGACGAAATGAAAGCTCTTGATGATGAGGCAAAGTCAAAAGGAGTAATTATAATGAACGAAGTGGGGGTTGATCCAGGAATAGATCACATGTCGGCTAAACGAGTTATTGATAGGATAGAAGAAAATGGAGGTAAGATGCTATTTTTTGAATCTTTTACAGGTGGATTGATATCACCGGAATGCGACGATAATATTTGGAATTATAAGTTTACATGGAATCCTCGCAATGTTGTTGTTGCCGG
>CAZIYK010000253.1:0-2853 GCA_964543445.1 uncultured Flavobacteriales bacterium | reverse complement strand
TTAAGCATAGAGGCAGGATATTTCATTATTAGTGAGTAATCGTGAGTTGCCATTAAAATTGCTCTACCGTTGTTAGATATTTCTTTCAATAAATCCATAATTTCCTCCGAAGTTTTGGGATCTAAATTTCCAGTAGGCTCATCAGCAATAATTAGTTCAGGGTCATTCAATAAAGCTCTAGCAATAGAAATACGTTGTTGTTCTCCTCCAGATAACTGATATGGCATCTTGAATCCTTTGGTTTTCATGCCAACTCTCGAAAGTACATCTATTATTCTGGCTTTCATCTTAACTTTGTCTTTCCAACCTGTTGCCTTCAAAACAAAGTATAAATTTTCTTCTACACTTCTATCTGTTAGTAATTGAAAATCCTGAAAAACAATGCCGATTTTTCTTCTTAGGTACGGAATGTCTTTCTCCTTGATACCATTAATCTGATATCCCAAAACTTCTGCTTCTCCACTGTCTAATTTTAGGTCGGCATAAAGCATTTTTAGTAAGGATGATTTTCCCGATCCTGTTTTACCTACTAAGTAAGAAAACTGTCCTTTGTCAATTGTTAAATTAACATTAGAAAGCACTAATCCTCCACCTTGAAAGATATTAGCATTCTCTATTTTTATTATATGTTCTGACATTGTTGTGTTCAATTATTGTTTTTCAAATGTACAATTATCAATTTTGAATTAACAATGTACAATGAACAATTTCAATTGCTAATTGTACATTATTAATTGTTCATTGCTAATTATTATTCCTCGATACCTTCTAAGTCAAACAAGAAAGCATATTCGAGTGCTACCTCTTTTAACGATTCAAA
Source organism: uncultured Flavobacteriales bacterium (assembly GCA_964543445.1). Lineage (GTDB taxonomy): Bacteria > Bacteroidota > Bacteroidia > Flavobacteriales > JADGDT01 > JADGDT01. The sequence continues at coordinate 2,033 of CAZIYK010000253.1, read as the reverse complement.
TCTGCCAGATGCACCGCCATGTCCAACTTTCATGTCTGTACGGAGAAATAATTTGTTATTGTCAGTTTTTAATTCACGTAATTTTGCTACCCACTTTGCTGGTTCCCAATACTGAACTTGAGAATCGTGTAAACCTGTTGTAACTAACATATTCGGATAATCTTTAGCCTCCACATTGTCGTATGGCGAATATGATTTCATGTAAAAATAATATTCTTCCTCGTTAGGATTGCCCCATTCGTCGTACTCGCCTGTTGTTAATGGAATACTGTCGTCTAGCATTGTTGTAACAACATCTACAAAAGGTACTGCAGCTATTACTCCCTTGAATATTTCGGGTTTCATATTTATTACAGCTCCCATAAGCAAACCACCTGCTGATCCACCCATTGCGTATAGATGCTCTGGAGATGTGTATTTCTGTTCTATTAGAAATTCTGCAACATTTATGTAATCGGTAAATGTATTTTTCTTTTTAAGCATTTTTCCATCTTCGTACCACTTACGACCAAGGTATTGACCACCTCTGATATGAGCGATTGCATAGGTAAAACCTCTGTCTAATAAACTTAATCTGATAGAACTAAAGTAAGGGTCGATTGTGTGTCCGTACGATCCGTAAGCATAAAGTAGAAGAGGACTTTTGCCATCTTTTTTCATCCCTTTTTTGTAGACCATGGTTACAGGGACTTTTGTACCGTCGTTTGCTGTAGCCCAAACTCTTTCCGAAGCATAATTGTTTTTATCGAAATCGCCTAGAACCTCTTGTTCTTTTAGTACAACTTGTTCTTTAGTTCTCATATTAAACTCAATTACCGACGATGGTGTAGTAAGTGAATTGTAGCCATATCTAAGAACTTCAGAATCAAATTCAGGATTTGAACCAACGCCCGCCGAGTATGCTTCTTCCTCGAAAGGTAAGTAGTAATCAACGTTTCCATCCCAAGATTGGATTCTGATTTTGTTAAGTCCATTTTCTCTCTCTTCGAGAACAAAATAATCTTTGAAAATCTCTAATCCTTCTAGCATCACATCTTCTCTGTGAGCTATAAATTCTTCCCAATTTTCTTTCTCAGTTTTATCTTCCGAAGTTTTCATTAAACGGAAGTTCTGAGCATCTAAATTGGTGTGTATATAGAAATTACCATCGTAGTGTCCGAAAGAATACTCGTGATTTTTTTCACGCTTTTGGAATATTTTAAATTCACCATCAGGAGTGTTTGCATCCAGGATTCTATACTCGCTAGAAATAGAATGTGATGATCCAATAACTATGAATTTCTTTGACTTTGTTTTGTAAACAAATGTGTTGAAAGTATCATCTTCTTCGTGATATACTTCAACATCTTCTGAAGAATCAGTTCCTAATACATGTTTGAAGATTTTGAAAGAACGTAATGTTTGTTCGTCTTTTCGTGTGTAAAAAACTGTCTTGTTATCGTTTGCCCAAGTACATCCTCCTGTAGTGCCTTCAATTACGTCATCATACAAATCGCCTGTTTCTAAATTTTTGAAACGTATGGTGTAAATTCTTCTACTTACTGTATCAACACCATAAGCCGCAATATTGTTGTTTGTACTTATTGCTAATCCGCCAAGCTGATAGTAGTCAAATCCTTTTGCCATAATGTTTACATCGAACATTATTTCTTCAGGAGCATCTAGATTGCCTTTTCTTCTTGTGTAGATAGGATATTCGTTACCTTTTTTGAATTTAGTAATATAGTAGTAACCATCTTTTTTGTAAGGTACAGACTCATCATCTTCCTTAATTCTCGATTTCATTTCCTCGAACAAATCCTCTTGAAACTTCTCGGTATGTTTTAAGTTAGTTTCTAGGTAATCATTCTCTGCATTCAAATAATCTATAACCTCCTGATTTTCTCTATCGTTTAGCCAATAATAATTATCTATTCTAACATCGTTAAAAATCTCAAGTTTCTTCTCTATTTTCTTAGCCTTTGGCGTCATATCAATATATTTAGTACAGGCACAAAAGTAATGGATTTATATTGATTTTTCATAGGAAAGTA
>CAZIYK010000252.1:0-2896 GCA_964543445.1 uncultured Flavobacteriales bacterium | reverse complement strand
TTTTTTGATTAAAAATCAAACAATTTCACCAAGCGAAAAATATCATCCGAGTTAAAAAGGAGATAGATTACCCATCCCCCCCTTTTTTTACATTTTTTGCCTGTAGATAAATCTCTACAGACAAAAAGCATGCGATCAGGATCTCGGCAATTCATGACTATCCGGACATTGTAAGCCATATATAAAGTAATAAGTGTTTTATGCTCATCAATAAAGCCCTTTCAACTTTCTTGATATATTTGCTTTAGCATAAATAGCCATTGCTGTATAGCCTACATAATGAAGCAATATAGCGCTTTGATTTGAAATATGAGCAATTAAAATCAGGCGCATGTGGTGTTTTTGTGCCCAATAGGGCATCATGTCCAAAGCCACTAGAATTATTATAATAATTAAGTGAAAAACTGTTAATTCTTAGCATGGGGAATCATTAATGACTAAACATCCATTATATCTTCAAATTGAGGAACAGTTGTTCTGCAAAGTAAAACTAATATTAATAATTATATTTGTTGTTTTTTCTTTCGTAGCTAGTTCAGAATTAATGGCAAAAGAGCTGATTATTGCATCTGGTACTGAAGGTAATGGTTACCATACTTTAGCTCTAAGCATAAAAAAAATATGTGAAAATAGTAATTCTAATCTTAAAATTAATATAAAAAAGACTCATGGATCCGCTGAAAATTTGGAACTGATAAGGGAAAGTAAAGCAGATTTGGCAATAGTACAAAATGATACTGCATTTTATGCTGAAAATGGCTTACTGTTTAATGGGAAACCGATTGATAATATCAGGGGCGTTATTTCTTTCTATCAAGAACCCATTTTTATAGTCACCAGAGTTAACAACATTAATAATATTAATCAGCTAGTTAACTTAAAAATTAATGTAGGGCAAAATAATAGCGGACTCCAGGAAAGCGCTAAAGTATTACTTAACTCCTCGGGTCTGTGGGAATCAATGAGTAAATATTATAAAAGCCCAGAAGAATCTATCAAACTACTCTTTGATGAAAAGATTCAAGCAGTTTTTTTGAATTCAATTAGTGATGATATTAGATCAAAACTTGATGCTAAAGAGTTATTTATTGTTCCCATATCTAGTTTTTATATAAAAAACCTTAATAATACATTTCCATTTTTTTCTCCCTATGAATATAAACTTGATGAACTAGATGTTATTACAACTATTTCTGTTACTTCAATATTAGTGGCAAGAGATAACTTGGATTCCAAGGTAACCCATGAAATTGTTAAGTTATTAGATAAAAAATATAAAAGTCTAACTTTTCCTCCTGATTCCCTTATATCAGAAGATCATTTTGGAATGATGCCACTTGAGAAGTGGCATCATGGAGTAGTTACGTATTTAGGTAGTAGAGCCGATAAAAAAGGCAAAAAACTTGATGTTTATCTTGTCTATATGCTCTTATCTCTATCAATTTTAATTATTTTTTTGATTATTCTGGCTTTAGCAATTTTACATTATGCTGATTTTCTCCATCGTTTTCATAGCAGTCATAAGCTAATTCGTTTTCTAAGAAATATTTATTTAAAAATAGTTCAATACAAATATATATCTTTGATTGTTGCAATGGGTTTGTTGTATCTGACCTGTATTTTATTGATTAGATATTTTGAACATAAGTGGGCACTTCAAAACAATACCTTTAGTTCCTTTGATGCTCAAACATTTCCTAAATTATTTTCATGGTTATTTGTCTTTAGTAGTAGCGGCTTTGATGACAACTTATTCCCTAAAAGTGATCAAGGTAAATTAGTTGTTTCACTTGTTCCTCTTTTAGGAATGGGTGGAGCATTTGCGTTTGTTGGTTTAATTACATTTGATCGTGTAAAAAAATATTTCCTTGAGGTAAATGGAATGACAATACAAAAAGTTAAAGATCATATTATTTTATGTGGGTGGAATGATAAGGCACACTTTATTGTTAAGAATCTCTTACATGAAAATCTTGATAATAGAAAGCAAATTGTAATACTAACAGAGTTTAATCATGAAGAAGGTATTAAAAAATACAATCTTGATCCCATGTTTGTTTACTACGTTAAAGGTCAAGGGACTAGTAGAGATGACTTAAAACGCGCCAACATTGCTGAAGCAAGTTTGGTAATAGCTATTTCAGATAATTCTGACACTGACCCAGATGCTAGAACAATACTTAAAATACTCACTGCAAAAAAATACTGCTCAGAATTGGCGAATTGTGGTAAAAGAAGCAATGATATTTTTACTGTAGCTGAACTTTTTAATCCACAGAATATTTCTATTGCTGAAGATGCAGGTGCAGATCAAATAGTATCTTTAAGTGATATGGAATCAAAAATATTTACACAGGCTGTAAGAAACCCAGGGGTGGCTGTCTTTATCAATGAAATAATGACATATAATGATCAAAATGATATTTATTCTTTTGTCATTGAAGAAGGAAGCACACTAATAGGAAAAACCTATGATGAACTTCTTATAAAACTTAGAAAATATAATATTTTACTAATGTCTATCAATATAAAAAATAGAAAAAGCAATGAAGAAATTAGTCGTATACTAGAAAAAAACAAACTTGATAGCCATGTGATAACAAACCCATTAACTAAAGCAGCTTGTGAATATCAACTCCACACTGGTGACCTTGTAATTGTTTTGGCGCAATATGAAAAAGTAGTACTTCAAGCTTTGAAAAAGCTATAGCTGCTTGTAATTAAAATAATCTTCTGGATATATAGCTACGAGTTAGTATTGAGACTAACGATAGCTTAGTCTAATGAAGGCATTCTTATTTGTAATAGTTAAGCAGACAAATGCTTATCGACTAGATGATAAAAAAAGACCTCAAAAACTACCTCACCATTACCATTGCTTATTGGGCATTTACCC
>CAZIYK010000251.1:0-2910 GCA_964543445.1 uncultured Flavobacteriales bacterium | reverse complement strand
AGTAATGTTTTGTTGGGTTTAAAGTTGAGGAGAAATTTCCCCATAAAAAAAGCCCGTCATACTTGACAGGCTTAATTTTTCTTAAAAGGTTAGTTATATTAAATAACTTTTACATTTACTGCGTTTAATCCTTTTCTTCCTTCTTGTAGTTCAAATTCTACTACGTCACCCTCACGGATTTCGTCAACTAGTCCACTTACGTGTACAAAATACTCTTTGTTTGAATCTTCATCACTAATAAAACCGAATCCTTTAGTGTCGTTGAAGAATTTTACTGTTCCTTTATTCATTTTGTAATAATAATATAATAATAAGTTACAAATGTAGTCTTTAAAAGTTATGTGGCATAATAAAAACGTGTTTATTTTAAATTAAGTTGATTAGCGTTGGTTTTCAGGTGTTTGTTTCAAGTGGAGGTTTGTCTATGTTTACCATTAACTGTAATTTGTGTTTTTAATTATTCAATCTATACTTTATTCTTATTAATTACTTATTTTTGTGATATATAAAAATACGTCTGATGTTAGTAATTGGTATAGCCGGTGGTACCGGATCGGGAAAGACAACCGTTGTTAAAAATATAATAGAAGGTTTTGGAAGTGACGATGTTGCTGTGCTTTCTCAAGATTCTTATTATAGAGATAATGGTCATTTATCTGCTCAAGAAAAGAAAGATTTGAATTTTGATCATCCTGATGCTTTGGAATTCGAGCTTTTAATTCAGCATATTAAAGATCTTAAAAACGGGAAGTCTATCGAAGAACCAATATATTCTTATTTGACATGTGGTAGATCTGAAGAAACCAATACTGTAAATCCTAAGAAAGTTATTATAGTAGAAGGTATTTTGATATTGTCAAATCCTGAGTTAAGAGATTTGTTTGATATAAAGATATTTGTTCATGCAAGTGCCGACGATAGATTAATTAGGGTTATAAAAAGAGATATTGTAGAAAGAGGTAGAGATGTAAATACTGTTTTAGAGAGATATCATAAAACATTGAAACCAATGCATGATCAGTTTATTGAGCCTTCAAAAAATCATGCTGATTTAATTATACCTATAGGTGGAGAAAACAAAGTGGCTATTAGTGTCCTTTCAGCTGTGATAGAAAACAAACTCGGAGTAAAATAGAAATCCATGAAAATAGATAGAAAACAGATTTTTACTATATTCAAGGAGTATAAATATCTAGCAATTTTCATATTGTTCTTGATATGGATGTTGTTTATAGATACCAATTCATGGATTATTCACAGAGAACTGAGTAAGAAGATTGAGAAGCTAGAAGAAAGGAAGGAATTTTATCAGAATGAGATTTCTAAAGATAGAAAAGCATTGAATGAAATTAATAATGATCAGGAGATGCTCGAGAAATATGCTAGAGAAAGATTCTTTATGAAAAAGAAAAATGAAGATATATTTATAATAGAGGAAAAGTAAGCGAAGCAGTTTTCTCGTAATAAACATTTCTAGATATATCTGTCTATATATTTGCACCTGTACAATTCACCTCGTTTTCATTTTGAACATTTATAGTTATAGTGTATGGAAAAATTGTTTTCTGAATTTAGAGAAGTCTCTTATAAGGAATGGAAGAATAAAGCCAATTTTGATTTAGGAGGAAGAGACTTTAATAAAACTCTAAATTGGCACAGTCTTGAAGGTATAAATGTTCCATCTTATTTTTCGCCAGATCAAAAACTAAAATCAATAAATCATAGTAGAACTTTAAGAGATAAAACAGTAATAGCTAAATATTTTATCTTGAGGAATGACGATCGTTCAATTAGTATTTTAAAATCTTTTTTGAATGATGAATTTGACGCGGTGAAGTTATTTGTTCCAAAGGATTTTGATTTGGCTAAAATCATCAGCATAGAAGATTTACTTAATAAGGATATACAATTTGAATTTGAGGCATTCTCTGAAAATGATATACCTAATATTGTAAAGCTAAGTAAGGAGGTAGAAAAAGGACGTAAAATTTATTTGAATCTTGATTTTATTGGGAGGTTGCCAGTGGAGGGTAATTGGTTGAAATCAGAAAAAGAGGATTTTGAATTGTTACAAAAGGTAAGTAGTCTTGATGAAAATATAATTCCATATAGTATTGATTCTAGTAAATACCAAAACTCTGGGGCTAACATTGTTCAACAAATTGCTTATTCATTAGCTACAGCAGTCGAATATTGTGAAATTCTTGGAAGCGACTTTTTTGAAAAAGTTCAGTTCAATTTTGCAATTGGGTCTAATTTTTTCTTCGAGATAGCGAAGTTGTCAAGTTTTGATTATTTAATAGATCTTGTAAAAGAGAAATATAATATAAAAGGAGATAATATTATCTGTTGTGAGTCTAGTGTCAGGAATAAAACTATTTATGATGCGCATAGTAATTTGTTAAGAAGTACTACGGAGGCTATGTCTGCTCTAATTGGGAATACCAATACTTTTGTTGCATCTGCTTATGATAGTACGTATAATAATGCTAATGCATTTTCGAGTAAGCTCGGATATGATCAATTATTGATGTTAACTGAAGAATCGCATATCAATAAAGTTGAAAATGTGTCAGATGGTAGCTATTATTTAGAGTTTATTAAATATGAACTAGCTGAAAAATCTTTAGAAATATTTAAATTAATCGAAGCAGGAGGAGGGATCCTAAAACAAATTAAAGAAGGGGTTGTTCAAAGAAAGGTAAATGAGAGTGCTAGAAAAGAACAAGCTATATTTGATGAAAGGTTAAATTCAGATGAAAATTCTGATGAAAGAATGAATTCTAATATCAGGAAATACCCATTTTTAAAGAAAAAAAACAGAAAGACTATATTTAGGTTAATATATCCCAAAAGGCTCTCAGAAGAAATAGAGAAAAAAAGATTAAATGCTGAGAAAGTAAATTAATA
>CAZIYK010000250.1:0-2914 GCA_964543445.1 uncultured Flavobacteriales bacterium | reverse complement strand
ATGGCGTATAAGTATGGTCTTAAAACCTTGTATTATATGAATACTCACGATAATTCTGGCGAGTCGTCTCAAGAGAAAGCTCAAGAAGTTTATCTAGAAGATGCGTGCGTGGGAGGAGCTTGCTCTGTCTGAAAATAGAATAGAAATAAATAATCAAAAATTAGAAAGAAAATGAATAAACCAACTTTATATATAGATAAGAAAATAGATTTTACTAAAGAAAAAATGTTTTTTGGGACAGGAAAAAATATGCAACGTTACGATGTGCAGAAGTATTCGTTTTACGAAGATTTATCGCAACGTATGCTTGGCTTTTTTTGGAGACCAGAAGAGATTTCTTTGATAAAAGATATTAACGATTTTAATGGGTTAACGGCTCAGGAGGAATTTATTTTCACTCAGAATCTAAAATATCAAGTACTGTTAGATAGTGTTCAAGGACGTTCTCCTTTTCTAACTTTTGGTCAGGTTACAACTTTGCCTGAAGTAGAGGAAGCTATAATTATTTGGGATTTTTTCGAGATGATTCATTCTATGAGCTATTCCTATATTATTAAAAATGTGTATCCAAATCCAGAATCTGTTTTTGATGATGTAATGGAAAATGAGATGATTCGCGAACGTGCAGGATCGGTAACAGAGCAGTACAACGATTTTTACCAATATCTTCTTTTGTATCAGGCAAAACAGCTAGGCACAGAAAATTTGGAACATATAAATTTACGAGAACTTAAGAAGAAACTTTATCTAGCTCTTATTTCGGTAAATATTTTGGAAGGAGTACGTTTTTATGTTTCGTTTGCGTGTTCGTTTGCTTTTGCAGAGAATAAAAAAATGGAAGGAAATGCAAAGATTATCAAGTTTATTGCTCGCGATGAAAATGAACATTTGGCAATAACTCAAAAAATGATTGCAGACCTTAAACACAATGAAGATGAAGGTTTTGTAGATGTAATCAAAGAACTTGAGGATGAAGTATATGCAATGTATAAGGATGCTGCAGAGCAAGAAATGCGTTGGGCAGAATATCTTTTCAAGGATGGGTCTATTATAGGATTGAATGATAAATTGCTAATAAAGTATATGAAATATATGACTGACAAGCGACTTGCAGGAATTGGACTTAATCCTATTTACAATGAAAAAGATAATCCTCTATCGTGGATGGATAATTGGCTTTCTAGCGATGGAGTAGAGGTGTTGCCTCAGGAAACTGAAATTTCGTCGTACGTTGTTGGTGGTTTAGATATGGAAACTAATGATGACGACTTCGATTTTTAAATTCTAAGATTGTTGATTTAGAAATAGTGTATAAAAAAACTCCTAGACACAAATCTAGGAGTTTTTGTTGTATTGATTAATATTCTATTTTTTGTCTGCGTCAACATTGTGTAAGTACACATCTGTTTGTGGGTAAGGAATTCCAATACCTGCAGCATCTAGTCTTAGTTTACATTCTTCTAGTACCTCGAAATACACATCCCAATAATCAGGAGTTTTTACCCAAGGACGAACGTGAATATTCACTGAGCTATCACCTAATTCGCCAACAACAATCATAGGAGCAGGATCAGTTAATACTTTCTTGTTTTCTTTAAGTATAGATAAGAATACATCTTTAGCTTCTTTGATATTTGCATCGTAAGAAATACCAATAGTTAAATCTACTCTAACAGTGTCGTGAACTGAATAATTTGTTAAAGAACCGTTAGACATAACTGCGTTAGGGATTATAACAACTCTATTTTGAGGAGTAGTAAGGATTGTAACGAAAATCTTAACTTCCTTAACTGTACCAATATATCCTTGTGCTTCAATAAAATCACCTACTTTGTAAGGTCTGAAAATCAGGATTAAAACTCCACCAGCAAAATTGGCTAAAGATCCCTGTAAAGATAAACCAATGGCTAAACCAGCGGCACCAATTATTGCAACAAAAGAAGTTGTTTCTATTCCTACTATTGAAGCAACAGAAATATAAAGCAATATTTTTAATACCCACTCTACAAGTGATCTTAGAAAGTATCTAAGGCTAAGTTCTGTATTGTGCTTATCAAATGATTTATTGATTATTTTAAGAATAAATTTAATTATTTTATGACCTACGAATAAGGTTATAATGGCCAATAATAGTTTTGGTCCATAGCCCATAGCCATTTCTATAGCCATGTCATAATACTTACCTAGTTGATCTGTGTTAAATTCCATATTTTATTATTTTGAGTTATATTATATGAGCAATTTAATAATTCTTTATAATACTTGAGGTATCAATTATTGAAATTATTTTGATAGGATATTTCTAGATTACTTTTTACGTTTAATCCTTATCAGTTACAGTCTAATCTACCATGATTAAAAACATGTTTTGCGTATATAGAAGTGAAATCATATATTTGATTAAACTAAAAACTAAAAATATGAGAACAAAGTTTGGCTTAATAATAGCTTTCATGCTATTAACAGTATCAATAAATGCACAAAGTGTATTAGGTAAATGGAAAACTATTGATGACGAAACAGGAAAAGAGAAATCAATTGTAGAAGTTTATGAGAAGGATGGTAAGGTTTATGGTAAGATTATAAGTTTATTAAATCGTGAGCCAGGAGATGAAAATCCTATTTGTGATAAATGTACTGATGATAGAAAAGGTAAGCACATTGTAGGGATGGAGATAATTCGCGATATGAAAAAGGATGGCAAAAAGTACGAAGACGGTACAATTATGGATCCTGCAAATGGAAAAACTTACGATTGTAAAATGTGGATAGATGAAGACAATCCTAAAATTTTGAAAGTTAGAGGTTATATCGCTTTCTTCTACAGAACTCAAACTTGGTATAAAGTTGAGTAATTCTGATAAAACTTATTAGATTTGTAGCCGTGTCGTTTTGATGCGGCTTTTTTTATGTT
>CAZIYK010000249.1:0-2964 GCA_964543445.1 uncultured Flavobacteriales bacterium | reverse complement strand
CCAAACAATTTCAACCACTACGTTAAATATTACAGAAACACTTATCAGCACGGAGGAATTTCTTTAGAAGAAATGATTATTCCTTTTATAGAATTAGAACCTAAATAAAAGTATTTTCTACTTTTTGAAATAAATACAAACACGATGATTCTTGAATTATCGTGTTTTTTTTAGTTAAAAACCGAAGTACATCCCTCATTATCAATACAATGCAACACATGTAACAATACATATATGTAGATAATTGACAATCATCACCTTACATTAAAAACTACATACTTACTTTAGCAAAAAATTAATATAAAAAACAAAATCATGAAACACATTTTAAGTGCATTATTGGTATTTGCCACTCTTTCTATTTCGGCACAAAAAATACCTGCTTATTTTAAATCAAATGCAACATACACAGATTTGAATTCAGCTGTTAAAGAAGTAAAATCAAATATTTCAAATGCTGATTTTAAGGTTATAGGAGAATATAATACTGCTGAAAATTCAAATCAAAAAGTAATAGTTTTCACTAACGATAATCTTAAAAATCTTGCTACTGAATTTAAAGACAGAGGTGCATTAGGTGCAGTATTGAGAATTGGAATTATTGTAAAAGATGGTAAAACAACAGTTTCTATTGCTAACCCTATTTACATGTTTAATGCTTATTGGGGAGCTAAAGCAAGTAAAGATCAGTTGTCTGCTATGGAAAAAATCAGCAATAAAGCCTTGACAATTTTGGGTAGCAACCCTACTCCATTTGGTGGTGAAATGAGTGCTAAAGATTTAAGAAAATATCATTATAAAATGATGATGCCTTACTTTACTGATCCTCTTGAACTTGCTGATTACTCTTCATTTGCTGAAGGTTCTAAAAAGATTGAGGCTAATTTAAAATCAGGAAAAGGAAATACTGAATTGGTTTACAAATTAACTTTCCCAGGTAAAGATATTGTTGTATTCGGTGTAGCTCTTAAAGGCGATAAAGGAGAAAAAGATTTCTTACCAAAAATTGGAGAAGATCATTTAGCAGCAATGCCTTACGAGATTATCTTACAAGGTAAAGAAGCAACTGCTTTACACGGAAAATATCGTTTAGCTCTTTATTGGCCAGAACTTTCTATGGGTCAATTTATGAATATAATGAGTACTCCTGGAAATATTGAAGATGCTCTTGAGGCAGTTTGTAAATAATATTTAGGAATTAATTTATCAATAAAAAAGGCAGAATCAGACGACTTTAAATAGTCGTCGGATTCTGCCTTTTGCTTTTTTAGGTTAAAACTAAATACTCTCTAATACCGAAAGTACTACCTCTAAATCATTATCATCAAAATCTAAATGAGTTGTCATACGTAGCTTGCCTCCTCCCATAGAAACTATATAAATATTTTCATCATTTAGTTTCTTCATAAATTCATCTTGAGAAAGAGTTTCATTTAATTCGAAAATAACAATATTCGTTTCTACTGGCAAAACAGACTTTACATACTTTTGTTTCGACAAAGTATCTCCTAGTACTTTTGCTCTAGCATGATCGTCAGCCAATCTTTCTACATTGTTATCGAGTGCATAAATACAAGCTGCTGCCAAATATCCAACCTGACGCATTCCGCCACCCATTAATTTTCTAACTCGTAGAGCTTTACTAATATGCTCTTTTGTTCCCATAAGAACAGAACCCACTGGAGCTCCTAATCCTTTTGAAATACATATAGAAATGGTGTCAAACAACTCGCCGTATTGTTTTGGCGTTTCGTTATTAGCAACTAAAGCATTAAACAACCTAGCTCCATCTAGATGAAAAGGAAGATTGTTTTCTTTACAAACCTTCGAAATTTCTTTTACATCATCTAAATTCCAAGTTGCACCTCCTCCTAAATTCGTGGTATTTTCTATACTTACCAAGCCTGTTTCTTGCATGTAGTAAGTACTATTTACTTGTATTGTATTTCGTAAATCCTCCGCAGTATATCGTCCTCTATCACCATCAATAGGTTTTACCGAACATCCTGAATTAACAGCAATTCCACCATTTTCGAAATTATAGATATGTGCTGTTTTGTCGCAAACAACTTGCTTTCCTGGTTGAGTGTGAATTTTTATTGCAATCTGATTTGCCATTGTTCCCGAAGGAGTAAACAAAGCAGCCTCCTTCCCAAACATTTTAGCAACCTTAGCCTCCAACTCTAAAACTGTTGGGTCCTCTCTGAATACATCGTCGCCAACTTCAGCTTTCATCATGTAGCTGAGCATCTCTGCTGTTGGCTTAGTAACCGTATCACTTAACAAATTTATTTTCTTCGACATAACTTTATTTTAAGTACTGAATAAAGTATAAATGTACAAACAAAAATAATTTAGAGATTATATAAATGTCATCTAAATTTTCTAGGAATCAACTTAGGAACATCTTTTTTGTAATTTCTATAACTGTCTCCAAATTTAGCTTCTAACTTATTTTCTTCAAGCGAAATACCAATTTGAAGATAAATAATCGTTGTTATCAAATAGATTAAACTTGTGTATGTTGGAGAAAATATAAAGTATCCAATGAATAAAATTATGGTTGCTAAATAAACAGGATGTCTTACATATTTGTGATAGCCTTCTACTACCAAATTGTTTTGCAATGTGTCGGTTGATTCGGCAGTAATTCCTACAAATTCTTTTATATCGTAATTTTTGAAAGATTTGTATGTAATGTAGATACCTAATAAAACAACTAAACTCCCCGCAATTTTCAATAGAATATTATCAACCCACAATTGATCGTTTATTTGCTTTGAAAACCAATAAATAAAAACTAACCCTAACGTTGAAAAAATATTGAATAAAATGCGATATGCTCTAAAACTGAAAAATAGTTTTTCGGTAAAGAATTTCTTCACAGGTGGATGCAGAAAAAAACTATGGGCAAAGTAATAAATGCCCATAATTAATGCTAAAATTAGATGTTTTATTTCCAAT
>CAZIYK010000248.1:0-3017 GCA_964543445.1 uncultured Flavobacteriales bacterium | reverse complement strand
CCCCTTCCCTATTCTTTCTTGAAATTTTAATATAAAATTATCAGCCAAATCAAAATAGGTTTTTTAAATTGCATATCGCTATAACATAAACCTAACTGTATGGTCCTAAAAAACAAACTTCCAGATTTAAAAACTTATCAATTTAAAGAAGTTGCATTTAAGCGATTAATGCAAAATAGAGTATATAATGTAATGATTATATGTTCTAACTACGACTTCTATATGCTCGAAGAGGATGGTAGAATTGATGAACAAATATTTAACGAATACGTAGATTTAAATCTTAGATATCCACCAACCTTTGTTCATGCAAATTCTAGTAAAAAGGCTTTAAGGATTTTAGAGAACGAGAAAATAGATCTTGTTATTACTTGGTTAGATGCTGGTAGCAATAAATCATTTGAAATTTCTGATAAAATTAAGGAGTTCAATCCTGATATACCTATTGCAGCATTGAGTCATTATTCGAATGAGCTTAGAGAAAGACTAGACAGAGAAGATATTAGCTCAATAGATTATGTATTTCATTGGGGAGGTAACATAGATATTTTCCTTGCTATTATAAAGCTTGCCGAAGATTCAATGAATGCAAGTAGAGATATGCTCGAAGTAGGTGTTCAAGGAATTCTATTAGTTGAAGATTCATTGAGATTTTACTCTCATTATCTACCAAATATATATAGAATCATACTAAAACAGTCTAGGTCTTTCATGTCGGAAGGACTAAACGAACACAGAAGTATGATGCTAATGAGAGGAAGACCAAAAATCCTTTTAGCAACAAATTACGAAGATGGTATAGCGAAATTCGAGAAATATAAACACAATCTTTTAGGTGTTATTTCTGATGTAAGTTATTTCAAGGATGGTGTAAAAAACAGTAAAGCTGGCTTTTTATTAGCAGAGCATATTCATAAGCAAGACAAATATTTCCCTTTTCTATTGCAATCATCAGAGTTGAAAAATGGTGTGTTAGCAAAAGAATTAGGAATAAAGTTTTTATATAAATATTCAGAAAAATTATCTATTGAAATAAAGAAATATATCACAGAATATTTTTCATTCGGTAATTTCGAATTTTGGGATCCTATAAATAAGAAAGTTATAGATGAGGCTGCTGATTTAAAGAGCTTACAGAAAAAAATAGCCACAATTCCTTTAGAAACTTTAATATATCACACCAAACGAAACCAATTATCGAAATGGTTAAAATCTAGAGCCTTATTCCCTTTAGCTGATTTATTTTCTAAAATTGAATTAGAAGATTTCGATAAAGAAGATTGTCTTAGAGAATATATTGTTTCAGCAATTAAGAGTTATAGAATTGGAATGTCTAGGGGTGTAATTGCCAAATTCAGAAGAGATAGATACGATGAATATTTAGGATTTTCGAGAATTGGCGATGGTTCTCTTGGAGGAAAAGGAAGAGGATTAGCTTTTATTGACAACTTCTTAAAAAGACACAACCTATTTGAAAAATATCCTGGAATTACAATTTCTATACCTCGAACAGTTGTTCTAAGTACAGAAGTATTTGATGAATTTGTAGAAGAAAACGATTTATTTGAATTTGCTGTTCAAGATGATATTACAGATCAGGAAATATTAGATGAATTTATTTCTAAGGATTTACCAATATGGGTAAAAGAAGATATTGAGGCTTTCCTTAAGTTTTCTGAAAGACCTATTGCTGTAAGATCGTCAAGTGTATTAGAAGATTCGCATTATCAGCCTTTTGCAGGAGTTTTTGCTACTTATATGGTGCCACCTGTAAAAGATGATTTAAATCGTATGGTTGATATGGTATCAAATGCTGTAAAATCTGTAATGGCATCTTCGTTCTTTGCTGATAGTAAGGTGTATATAAAAGCTACTTCACATAGTTTAGATGAAGACAAAATGGCTGTGATTCTTCAGGAAGTTACAGGTAAAGATTATGACGGTGTTTATTATCCAAATATATCGGGAGTTGCTCGTTCAATAAACTTTTATCCTATCGGAAACGAAAAATCAGAAGAAGGTATTGCACACATCGCAATGGGACTTGGCGAAGTTATTGTTGGTGGAGGAAGAACTTTACGCTTCTCTCCTTATCATCCTAAAAAAGTTTTACAATTATCGTCGCCAGCAACTGCTCAACGCGATACACAAAAACATCTGTATGCATTAGATCTAAATCCAGATAGTTATAAAGTGTCAATAAGCGAAGCTGTAAACAAAAAACGACTTCGACTTAAACAGGTAGAAAAACACGGTTCTCTGAAATTTGTAGCATCTACTTACGATCTTCAAAACAATATTATAAGACCAGGTGTTAATTACGATGGATTGAGGGTTTTAACTTTCGACAATATACTTAAGTACAACACTTTCCCGTTACCAGAAATACTTATTGACCTACTTAAAATTGGTCAACACGAAATGCAAAATCCTATTGAAATAGAGTTTGCAGTAAACTTAGATGTACCAAAAGACAAAAACAAAATTTTTAGTTTCTTACAGATAAGACCTATTGTAGAAGGTAACGATGTAAACAATATTATTCCCGAAGATTTCAATCTAGAAGATAGTATTATTTATTCTGAATCAGCTTTAGGTAATGGTAAATACGATCATATCAAAGATTTTGTTTATGTGAAGCCAGAATCATTTAACTCTGCAGCCACAAGAGATATAGCTATGGCTGTTGATAAAATAAATAGCAAATTTAAAGAACAAGAAAAAGAATACATATTAGTTGGACCTGGTAGATGGGGTTCTAGCGATCCGTGGTTGGGAATACCTGTAACGTGGTCGCAAATTTCATCAGCAAAAGTAATTGTAGAATCAGGATTAAAAGATTATAGAATAGATCCTAGTCAAGGAACACATTTCTTTCAGAATCTAACATCTTTTAAAGTTGGATATTTCACCATCAATCCATTTATAGACGATGGATTTTACGATATAGATTATCTCAACAAGATGGATGCTGTTTACGAAGACGAATTCATCAGACACGTACGATTCAAAGACTA
>CAZIYK010000247.1:0-3047 GCA_964543445.1 uncultured Flavobacteriales bacterium | reverse complement strand
TACAGAAGATCAATTTACACAGCAATCAGAATTGGGTTTATTGCCTTGCTTCTTGTTTGGTCATTTTTTATTGTTAGACCATTTATAATGCCTGTGCTTTGGGGATTGATAATTGCAATAACAATTTATCCAGCCCATCAAAAACTATCAGAAAAACTAGGCGGTAAAAGAAATTTTTCAGCTAGTTTAATTACACTTCTGCTTTTGGCTGTACTAATTGTACCTTCAGCTATGTTTGTTGATTCTACAGTTGATGGTGTACAAAATGTAGTAGATCTTGTTCAATCAGGTAAATCATTTATTCCACATCCACCCGAAGATGTATTAAATTGGAAATTTATAGGTAAGCCTGTTTACGAAATATGGTCTTTAGCATCCGAAAGTATGGTTTCTGTGATTGTTAAATTCGGACCTCAGTTGAAAGAATTAGCTCCAGCTGTTTTATCTGTAGCATCTAGTTTAGGGGCAACTATATTTATGTTTCTTATTTCAATTGTTATAGGAGGTGCATTGTTAAATCAAGGTGAAAATGCAGAGAAGACATCTCAATCTATTTTTAATACACTTTTAGGTAAGCAAGGAAAAGAGTTTGTTAAATTGTCTGTTGCTACTATAAGAAGTGTAGTACAAGGAGTTTTAGGAGTTGCAATCATTCAGTCGTTATTGGCGGGAATTGGTTTCTGGGCAATAGGAATGCCTTTCGCAGGTTTGTGGACCTTGATTATTTTGTTTGTTGCAATTATGCAATTACCTGCAATTTTAGTTTTTCTGCCTTTAATTGTTTACTCTTTCTCATTTGCTGATACAACACCTGCAATCATTTTTACAATCTGGTCTTTACTAGTAGGACTTGTAGATAATGTTTTGAAACCAATGTTGCTTGGACGAGGTGTAGATGCACCTATGTTGGTAATTCTATTAGGAGCAATAGGAGGTATGATGATGTCGGGAATAATAGGTCTTTTTGTTGGAGCAGTGGTATTAGCATTGAGTTATAAGGTTTTCGTAGCAATTTTTGTAGAAGATATTTTAGACGAATAGATATAGTTAAATATATAGATTCTAAATAATTACCGTTATTTCGAATAAGTTTTTTTCGTAAATTACAGATACAAAACAAACATAAATCAAATAGCGGTATGAGTAATTATCACATTAAACATCTTGAAGAATATTTCAAGGTATATCGTAAATCCATTCGTGAACCTGAAGTTTTTTGGGAAGAAATTGCCGAGGAACATTTTGTTTGGCGTAAACCTTGGGATAAAGTCCTAAGTTGGGATTTCAATAAACCTGAAATAAAATGGTTTGAAGGAGCAAAGCTAAATATTACTGAAAATTGTATAGACAGACACCTGTTTACAAAAGGCGATAAAACTGCGATTCTTTTTGAACCTAACGATCCTAACGAAGAAACACAATACATTACTTACAATGAGCTTTACAAGAGAGTAAATCAGTTTTCTAATGTGTTGAAAGATCACGGAGTTGGCAAAGGAGATAGAGTTTGTATTTATCTGCCAATGATTCCTGAATTAGCTATTTCATTGCTTGCCTGTGCTCGTATAGGAGCAGTACATTCAGTAGTGTTTGCAGGATTTTCTTCAACAGCTTTGGCTACAAGAATCAACGATAGCGAATGTAAAATGGTAATTACTTCCGATGGTTCTTATCGCGGAGCAAAAACTATAGATCTTAAAGGAATAGTTGACGAAGCACTAGAATCTACTTCTTGCGTAGAGAATGTTTTGGTTGCTAAAAGAATAAATAGCGAAATAGATATGAAAGAAGGTCGCGACAAATGGTTGCAACCTTTGCTAGATAAAGCAGATACAGAGTGTGCTCCAGAGATTGTTGATGCAGAGGATCCATTGTTTATTCTTTACACTTCTGGATCAACTGGAAAACCAAAAGGAATGGTTCATACTCATGGAGGTTACATGGTTTATACAGCATATACTTTCAAGAATGTATTCAATTACCGACATAACGATGTTTATTGGTGTACTGCCGATATAGGATGGATTACAGGGCACAGTTACATTGTGTACGGTCCATTAGCCAACGGAGCAACAACGGTTATGTTTGAGGGAGTTCCTTCGTATCCTGATACAGGTCGTTTTTGGGATATTATAGAGAAACATAAAGTAAATCAGTTTTATACAGCGCCAACAGCTATTAGAGCATTGGCAAAAGAGGATTTAGATTATGTTGATAAACACGATTTGTCTTCATTAAAAGTATTAGGTACGGTTGGAGAGCCTATTAACGAGGATGCATGGCACTGGTACGATGACAATGTTGGTAAAAATAATTCGCCTATTGTAGATACATGGTGGCAGACTGAAACTGGAGGAATTATGCTTTCGCCAATACCTTACGTTACTCCTACAATTCCTACTTATGCTACACTTCCATTACCTGGAATTCAGCCTTGCTTAATGGATGACGAAGGAAACGAAATTGAAGGGAAACAAGTAGAAGGAAAACTTTGTATTAAATTCCCTTGGCCATCTATAGCACGAACTATTTGGGGAAATCACGATAGATATAAGAAAACGTATTTCTCTACTTTCGAAAATAAATATTTCACTGGCGATGGAGCTTTGCGGGACACAGTAGGATATTACAGAATTACAGGTCGTGCTGATGATGTAATTATTGTTTCTGGTCATAACATGGGAACTGCACCTATTGAGGATATTATTAACGAGCACCAAGCTGTTGCCGAATCAGCAATTGTTGGTTTCCCTCACGATGTGAAAGGAAATGCTCTTTACGGATACATTACTCTGAAAGAAAATGCTGAAGGACGTAAGAAAGAGAATCTTGTAAAAGAGATTAATCAGCTTATTACCGAGCATATTGGACCAATTGCCAAACTAGATAAAATTCAGTTTACAAGTGGATTACCAAAAACACGTTCAGGTAAGATTATGCGTAGAATACTGAGGAAAATTGCCAATAATGAGTTTGATAATCTTGGAGATACTTCAACATTACTTAATCCTGAAGTAGTACAAGAAATTATTGATAATAAGATTTAA
>CAZIYK010000246.1:0-3055 GCA_964543445.1 uncultured Flavobacteriales bacterium | reverse complement strand
AACTTCTCCCCTATTTCACACATTCATAAACAACGAATTTTTCGTTTCTAGCTAATTCTTCAACATTACTGAAGATTTTATCAAGATGAGTTTTATAATTCAGATGAATATTAGCCACAAGCTGAAATCTTCCATTTGGTTTTAAAATAGAATTAACACCTTTAAATAAACCTATTGAAACTTCAATATTATTTTCATATTCGAAATGAAAAGGAGGATTAGACACCACTAAATCAAAGCTATTTTTTTCAAAATTATCCAAGGTGTCATCACAATGAAAATGAACATTATCTCCTTCAACGTTCAACTTTGAAGATTCTATTGCAAGTACTGAATCATCCATTAAATGAACTTCACAATTTTCGCATTTGGTTGATACTATATACGCTAAAATTCCATTTCCTGATGCTAAGTCCAATACTTTATTATCAGTAGGTAAAACTGAAATATAGTTAATGAAATACTGACTAGCATAATCTATTCTCTTGGCAGAAAACACACCTAAATACTGCTTAAAACTCTTATTTTCGTTATATACCAAAGTATTTATCAAACTTTGATCTTTAACTTCTTTCTTCCCTTTAAGAATAAGAAGTCTCGATTTTTTCCATGCTAGACTTTGCTCAACATTTTCAAAAAATTCTTCAGCTATTTTGAGTATTGTTTTGTTGAAATTCTTTGTCATAAAAGAACAAATAACCTCTCCTCCATCATTCAAACTACGGTGAATTTGATTCAAATACAATCGGAATAAATCTGTTGATTTTGGGATTTTAATAAATCCATAATCTACACCTCCTTCTATACTCTCTAATGGTGAAATAAAGTTTTCCTCTACAATCTTAATATTATTTCTTCTAAAATTTTCTTTTATGGCTTTTTCCTGACTTTTATAATCGATTATAATTTTAGGAGAATTAGAGTGTAGCGCTAAAGATAGAAACCCAAATTTATCGTTTGTTATTGTTAAGGTTTTACCTAACAAATCTTTATCAGATACATAATTCAGTGCATATTCTTCTCCCGCATTCCAAGGTTTTAATGAATTATTATCTGTTGTAGGATATCTCTTAATTGAGAAGTTGTTTTCTTTATATTTAAAATCCATTTTTGTTTTTTTACCGTAAAGCTGATTAAAAAATCCTGAGATTATTGTACAAAAAATTCGGATGTGCTTTTATCCACATCCGAATCATATTTTATTAAACGAAGTTCATCTCAACTTATTTACTACTCTACTGAAATCATATTAATTAGATTATGCACTTTGTAGTCAAACCATTCTACAAACATCTTACG
This sequence comes from uncultured Flavobacteriales bacterium, assembly GCA_964543445.1. Lineage (GTDB taxonomy): Bacteria > Bacteroidota > Bacteroidia > Flavobacteriales > JADGDT01 > JADGDT01. The sequence goes on along the minus strand of CAZIYK010000246.1, from coordinate 1,756 downwards.
TGTTCTATCTTTCGGCCATTTTTCAGTTTCTAAACTCCATGTTTCAAGCTCATTTCTAAATATAGATTCGTAATGTTCATCCAAATAGTCATCGATTTCATCTTCATAACTATCAAGAGACAATAAATATATATTAGTTTCCGATGTAAGAACATCGTATTCTGTTGGCATTAAATCCATATCTTTTTCAATACCATTAAGCCATTCAAGAAATATTTTCTTGGGAGTTACCTCTAATGCAACTGCTACCGGACCGTCGTTTTCTACAAAGTGTTCCATATATCTGAGTATTTTAAACTTTTAAAAATCATTTTAATGAGATTATTAAAGATAGTCATCTTTTATCTAAATCCACAAAAAAACCTTTGATATTGCAAAAGCAACATCAAAGGTTTCTTCATAAATATCTTTTAATTTGTTATTCCTCGGATTTATCTTTTATAAAGCCCATACTCTCTGCAAAGTAACCTCCTATCCAATATCCTACTATAGAAATAAGAAATGTTAATACACTAAAACCTATTAATGCAACAGCAATGAATAATAAAAAACCAAGAAATTTCATAGTCGATCGTTCTAACTCTATTAATAATCAATCAAATATATAATTATTTTCTGTCAATCATGACTTTTAAACATGTTTTTTGATGATAAAAAATCACCAAATAATGATTAATGGTAAATCAAAATAAGCTTTCTATAATTTTTGTTTCGGTTATTCCTTCTGCTTCTGCCTTGTAATTCTTAACGATTCTATGTCGTAATATTCCAAACGAAACAGATCTAACATCTTCTATATCCGGAGTAAATTTACCATTCAATACAGCGTGTACTTTGGCAGCTAATATCAAATTCTGTGATGCCCTCGGTCCTGCTCCCCAATCTAAATATGTATCTACCAACTCGGTTGACATTTTCGTATTAGGTCTTGTTTTTGAAACCATAGTTACAGCATACTCAATTACATTATCAACCACAGGGATTTTGCGTAGAATTTCCTGAAACTTAATAATCTCTTTTTTAGATACAACGTTATTTACATTCACGTCAACATTAGAAGTAGTCCTCTTGACTACCTCAACTTCCTCATCGTAACTCGGATAATCAAGATAAATAGAAAACATAAATCTATCTAACTGTGCTTCCGGAAGAGGATAGGTTCCCTCCTGCTCTATTGGATTTTGTGTTGCTAAAACAAAAAATGGAGAATCTAATTTAAAATGTGTCCCTGCTGCTGTTACTGATTTTTCTTGCATAGCTTCTAACAGAGCTGCTTGAGTTTTTGGAGGTGTTCTATTAATCTCGTCTGCCAAAACAATATTTGCAAAAACCGGACCTTTTACAAATCTGAAAGTTCTATTTTCATCTAATATTTCCGTACCTATAATATCTGATGGCATTAAATCTGGAGTAAACTGAATTCTTTTAAAATCCAATCCTACAGCTTTTGCTATAGTGTTTATCAACAATGTTTTTGCTAAACCAGGTACTCCTACAAGTAAAGAGTGTCCTCCTGATAAAATTGAAATTAATATTTGCTCTACGGCCTCATCCTGCCCAACAATTACTTTACCTATTTCGTTCCTTAAATCTTGAAACTTATTGACTAAATCCTTTACTACCTCTACGTCAGACATACAAAAACACCTATTATTGATTATTAGCTACATTCAACATTTTTTAGACACATAAATCTAAAATCGAACTATGACCATAGCTAAGATATTATAATCATCTATATTGTTGCAACAAAAAA
>CAZIYK010000245.1:0-3121 GCA_964543445.1 uncultured Flavobacteriales bacterium | reverse complement strand
CCAAACATTTGCTGTTGGCCTAACACTTCGCCAATGAAGAAATAGCTAAACACTGCGGCGAAAACAGGTTCTAGTGAAAAGATGAGGGTTACAGTTACATAGTCAACATATTTCTGAGCCCAAACAGTAATGAAATAGCAGAATAAAGAACCTAGTAATCCGAGGTAAATCATAGCCATCCAACTTTTAGTACTGTAAGTAACTGTAAAACTTTCGGGAGAGAAAAACACACTAAACACAAAAGCCAACAATGCCGAAAATAAAAACTGATAGGTTACCAAAGCTAGTAAATCGCTATTCTTAACAAATCTTCCTGTCCAAATAATATGCAAAGCTGTAATCGCTGCTCCAATAAGAGTTAGCAGATCACCCGGATTAAGCTCTGTCCCCTCTTTGTAAGTTAATAATCCAAGACCTAAAACAACTATCAATACAGAGATAATACTTTTGCCATTAAGCCTATTGTTGTAGAACAAAACCAAAAATATCGGAACAAAAATAACATTCGAAGCCATTATAAAAGCAGAGTTTCCTGCACTAGTGTACAACATTCCCAAATTCTGAAAGCCATAGGTAAGTCCTAAGGCTATTCCTATTATTGCTCCTTTTTTTATGATCGTTTTATTAAAAAGACTTTTTGGATTTTTCAGCAGTGTAATAATCAACAATGGTAGTGCCGCAATTATTGATCTAACAAAAATTAAATAATATTCGTTTACAGAATTCATTGCATCTTTTACCACAGCAAATGTCGACCCCCATATTACTGTGGCTAGAATTAACATTACTATTGGAAATAAATTTCTATTAGACTGTTTCACTTAATTGTAAATTATTGTACTTTGTAAAAGTAATCTTTAAAACAAAAAGATTTATAATTCTAATCATTCATCTTAAAAAAGATGATTAACATTAAGAATGATTAATTATATTTACATAACTAAAAAACAAAAAGATATGTCTGATAATTCAAAATTTCTAGAAGGAATAATAGTTGGTTCATTAGTAGGAGCTGCCGTTGGCTTATTATTTGCACCTGCATCAGGGAAAGAAACACGAGAAAAAATAAAAGAAAAAGCTGAAGATGCTAAGAATACAATTAACGACAAAATAGAAAGTATTGACACTAGTTTTATCGATGAAATAAAAGAGAAGTTGGAAGATGTAAAAGATAAAACTTCCGATGAGTACAAAAAAGTAGCCGAAAAAGTAAAGGATTTAGAAAAGGAAATAGAAGCAAAGATTGCAAGCCTTAAAAAAGAAACGGATAATTTATCTGAAGAAGAAACAGCTTAATTTTGATTCATGATAGACTTAATAAGAGATTATTTTGAGAAACGTATTCAACTAGCTAAACTAGAATCCATACTAATAGTAGCTAATGTTACTTCTAGTTTAGCTTCTTCATTACTTTTACTCACTTTGGGTGCTTTAATCTTACTCATGTTCAATTTCGCAATAGCACTTTGGATAGGAGAAGCGTTAAACCACTTGTATTTAGGTTTTGTTGCTGTAGGATTTTTTTATGTTTTGGTTTTTATAATTTACCTGTTTATAAGTAAAGATAAAGTAGAGCTAAAAATAAAAGATCAGATAGTTAAATCGGCAATGGCATCCGACAAATTAAGCGATAAATTTAACGAATCTTAGTATATTATGGCGAACAAGATTACAACATACCAAGATTTAATCTCTGCTAGAAGAGAATTAAAAGAAGAAATAATCTATATTGAAGAGGAAATCAAATACAGCAAAATTGTACAAATCTCTAACTTCTTTATATCTAAAGGTAAATATTTACGTAATGTCGATTTAACTTCAATTCGAATACCTCAAGTAAAAGACATTATCAATTCCCCTATCGGGAAAGTTGCAGGTACATATCTATTATCTAACAAAAAAATCAGGAAGTATTTCATTGCTTTTGTTGTGGCAAGAAAAACTATTCCTTATGCCTTAACTGAAATCAAAAAAGTAGTGAGTAAATATAGAAAGAATTCTTAACGGATACCTGTGTACATCCTCAAAAGCGCGTCATTCCTCACATAGATTTCAAAATTACTTTAGCCGTACAAACAACGCTAATCGGCAATAAAATTGCAGAAGCACTCCACACACAACAACCTAAATTTCACACAGATACATATCATAAGCAATCTTAACGATAGTTAAAATAAGTTAACAGCCTTGACAAAGGGGTGTTAGATGTAGTAACTTCGCCTTCGCAATAAAAACACCGATAAAAAGTTCTATCTACACAATTGATAGATTTAACAAAATCAGAATAATAAAATTCACCAAATATGGAAAATACAACTTCGTCAGTCGATATTAAAGCACTGAATGAAAAAATAGAAAAAGAAAGTGCCTTTGTAGATTTACTAACTATGGAAATCAACAAGGTTATTGTTGGTCAGAAATACATGATAGAACGTCTACTTATCGGACTTCTTGGATCTGGACACGTACTACTAGAAGGTGTACCTGGTTTGGCAAAAACCTTAGCTATAAACACACTTTCTAAAGCCATAGATGGAAGCTTTAGTCGTATTCAGTTTACGCCAGACCTTCTTCCTTCGGATGTTGTAGGTACTTTGATTTACAACATGAAAGAGAATGATTTCTCAATAAAGAAAGGTCCAATATTTGCAAACTTTGTTCTTGCTGACGAGATTAACCGTGCTCCTGCAAAAGTACAATCTGCTTTGCTTGAGGCTATGCAGGAACGTCAAGTGACTATCGGGGACGAAACTTTCAAACTAGAAGAGCCTTTCTTGGTATTGGCTACTCAAAACCCTGTTGAGCAAGAAGGAACTTATCCTTTGCCAGAAGCACAAGTAGACCGTTTCATGCTTAAAACAGTAATTGATTATCCAAAACTTGAGGACGAAAGGTTAATTATGCGTCAGAATATGATGGGTAATCACCAAACTATAAATCCTGTTGTAAGTGTTGGCGAAATCCTTAAAGCACGTGAAACAGTTAAGGAAGTTTATATGGACGAGAAGATTGAGAAATACATCCTTGATATTGTTTTCGCAACTCGTTATCCAGAAAACTACAACCTTGCTGATATTAAACCAATGATTTCTTTTGGAGCTTCGCCACGTGCAAGTATCAA
>CAZIYK010000244.1:0-3130 GCA_964543445.1 uncultured Flavobacteriales bacterium | reverse complement strand
GCAAAGCATAAAGCAGATAATGAATCTTTGAAGGAAAAGCTTTCACTTTTGAATACTGATTTCGAATCGTCAAAAGAAGAAATTTCAAGATTACTTGAAAAGTTAGAGGAGAAGACTAATAGGTATAATTCTCTAAACGAAGAACTTGCAACGTATAAGGCAGATAATCAATCTTTGAAGGAGAAACTTTCGGTTCAGAAAGATGAAATTTCAGAATTAAGAATAAAGTTCAATACAGAGTTTTCGAATATTGCCAACAAGATTTTAGAAGAGAAAACAGAAAAATTCACCAATGTTAATAAGCAAACTTTAGATGCAATTCTAAAACCTTTAGGAGAGAATATAGAGAAGTTTAAACAACAAGTTGCTGATGTTTACGATAAGGAATCTAAAGAACGATTCTCATTAGCCGAGCAAGTTAAGCAGATGGCCGAGCTTAATAAAGTAATTAGCGACGAAGCAAGAAATCTTACCCAAGCACTTAAAGGAGAAGCTAAAACACAAGGAAATTGGGGAGAGATGATTTTGGAGAGCATTCTCGAAAAGTCTGGATTGCGAAAAGGAGAGGAATATTTCATGGAGCATCAATTGCTTGACGAAGATGGAAAACCTCTAAGGTCGGATTCTGAAAATAAAAAAATGCGACCTGATGCTGTAATTAAATATCCTGATAATAGAAATGTAATTATAGATTCTAAAGTTTCGTTAAATGCTTTTTCTAGATACATTTCGGCAACAAGCAAAGAAGAGCAGGACAAAGAGTTACAAATGCATGTTACTGCCATAAAAAATCATATTGTTTCTCTTAGTGCAAAGGGTTACGATGATTATGATAAAGCTCTTGATTTTGTAATGATGTTCATTCCTAGCGAACCTGCTTATATTGCTGCTATGCAGGGCGATCCTAATTTGTGGAATTTCGCTTATGATAAGCGTATTTTATTAATGAATCCAACCAATTTAATTACTTCATTAAAGTTAATTGTTGATTTGTGGAAAAGAGAATATCAAAATCAAAATGCAATAGAGATAGCAAGTAGGGGAGCAAAATTGTATGATAAGTTTGTAGGTTTTGTAACAAATTTGGAAAGCGTAGGAGATCATATAAATAAAGCACAAGGAAAATATAACGATGCTTACAAACAACTTACTACAGGAAATGACAACTTGGTATTACAAGCAACAAAACTTAAGAATTTGGGCTTAAAGACAAAGAAAAATCTAGCTAAGAAGAATAGATAAAAACCATTTAGGTAGAAAAATGTATTACAAATAGTGAAAACTGTAATACTTGTGAGTGGCGATAGTAATATTTATATTCGCCGATATTTAAAAAAATAAATACAAATGAAATTGATTAAGAAAATATTGATTTTAGCACTTGTTGTTATTGCTAACACAACTTTTGCTTATGGTCCAATAGGGCATAGAGCGATAGCTAAAATTGCAGAATCGTATTTAACTGATACTGCAAAACAACAGATTAAGGAATTGTTAGATGGCGATGGAATCGTGATAGTTGCAACTTATGCCGATGATATAAAATCGGATAGAGCGTACGATTATACACAGATGTGGCATTACGTAAATGTGGAAGATGGCAAAAGCTATGCAGAGTCTAAGAAAAATCCTGATGGAGATATAATTTCAGCAATAAATGAATGTATATCAGTATTAAAAAATCCAAAAAGTAGTAAGGAAGATAAAGCATTCAGATTGAAGTTGCTTATTCACTTTATTGGCGATTTGCACCAACCACTGCATTGTGGTAGAGCAGAAGACATGGGAGGAAATAAGATTAAGGTTAAGTGGTTTAGAAGAAATACTAACTTACACAGAGTTTGGGATTCAGATATGATTGATTCTAGGAAAATGAGTTATTCTGAAATCGCTGCAACAATGAAGAGACCTCCTTACATTGATGCTAAAAAAATAGCTAGTGGAGATGTGATTTCGTGGTATAACGAATCTAAGGCTTTGAGTTATAAAGTTTATGCTTCTGTAAAACCTGATGAAAGTCTTTCTTATGGATATGCTTACAAATATTATCCTATTTTGAAAGAAAGATTAAACTATGCGGGAATACGTTTAGCGAAAATACTTAACGATATTTATAAATAGAATCATACAATATTTATCTTTAAGGCGTTTATTTGATTAAACGCCTTTTTTTATGAAAAAAATAATTTTTATATCGATAGCTTTCTTGCTTGCCGTTTCGGTAAAAGCTCAAGTTTCTACGGCAGATAGCCTTCATTTTTATAGATCTATAGGATTTAAGTTTGATAACGATATTTTTTTTCAAACTGATTACTATTACACATCAGGAGAAAATATCTTTTTTCTTCATCCATCAATTTCAAAATCTCCAATTGCAAAATTGTTTATTACTAAGTTTGATAAACACGATGTTGAGTACAATGGTATTAGCATAGAACATCAGATGTATACGCCTACCGATACACCAAGCGATACAGTTAAAGTGGGGGATAGACCTTATGCAGCATCGTTGATGTTAAATCAGTTTCAAATTTTCGAAAATAAAGAAAAAGGGTATAGAGTTACTTCTACGTTAAGTATGGGAGTGATTGGTAAATCTGCTTTAGGAGCAGAAATTCAAAGTTTGATTCACGAAATTACTCCATCGCAGCAACCAGTAGGGTGGGAGTCGCAAATAAGAAATGATATTTTACTTAATTATAATTTTAGAATAGATAAAAGGCTGTATCAATCAAATCATTTTGAATTGCTAGCATCGTCAGATGTTACTATAGGTACGGTTAATACTGATATTTCAGCTTCTGCAAATATGAGGTTCGGGTGGATGGATTCTTTTTTTAATTCGTATTCTCCTATTCGCAATTCAGGATTTAAAACATGGATGGAGTTAGGTTACGATGCGAAATTAGTTGGTTATAATGCATATTTGCAAGGAGGAGTTTTCAATAGAACAAGTCCTTATGTAAAAGAAGCATCGGAGATAAAAAGGTTGATTCATACATTTGATGCCAAAATATTTGTTCAGTACAACAAACATAGATTGATTTTTGAAGCATATAGATTAAGTCCAGAGTTTGATGAATCTATGTGGCATGCATGGGGAAGAATATCTTATCAGTATTGGTTTTAG
>CAZIYK010000243.1:0-3130 GCA_964543445.1 uncultured Flavobacteriales bacterium | reverse complement strand
GTTGTCATGCCACCTGTACCTAACAAACTATCTCTTTCTTCTATAAAAGGCTGTACTAATCTTAAATCATCTACTTCGGTAATAAGCTTAGCATCTTTATGTATATGAGGATTTTTGGTGTAGATTCCATTGATGTCAGAAACTAAAACCAAAGCATCGGCACCAATTAATGAGGCTACATAAGCCGAAAGTTTATCGTTATCTCCAACTTCAATCTCTTTAACAGAAACAGTATCGTTTTCATTAACAATAGGGATGTATCCCATATTCAACAATTCGTTAATGGTATTTCTGGTGTTTTTTCTAGAAGTTAATCTTTCAAAATCGTTATAAGTCAATAAACACTGAGCTGAACGTATTTCGAAATCACGAAAAACTTCGTTGTAAATCTGAAGTAAAATAGGTTGACCTATTGCTGCTTTTGCTTGTTTGGATTTAACATCATGATCCCAACGGTTTGCATTTATAATTTGGTTTGCGGCTGCCACGGCTCCCGAAGAAACTAAAACGATATCGTATTCATCGCGAAGCTTCAAAATCTGACGAGCAATATCTTCAATCTTACCTCTAGAAATTCTATCCGTTTCTGCTGTAAGTGTTGAACTTCCTATTTTTATTACTAATTTTTTCTTTTTCATATTTTTATGCTTTTAGCTATTGGCAGTTGTTCCATCAGCTAAATTATTTAAACAGCAAGAAGTCAATTGTTATCTAACTTGACCTGTACCAAAAATAAACCATTTGTTTGTAACAAGCTCTCCTAATCCTAGCGGACCACGGAAATGTAATTTCTGTGTAGAAATTGCTATCTCTGCTCCGAAACCAAATTCACCACCATCGGTAAATCTAGTTGATGCATTATGATAAACTGCGGCACAATCAACTTCATTCTGAAATTTAGTAGCTTTATCAATATCCGTAGTAACTATACTTGCAGAGTGCCCCCCCGAATATTTATTAATTACGGAAATTGCTTCATCCAAATCACTAACCGTAGATTGCATAATCTTTGCCGATAAAAATTCTTCAGCAAAAATTGAGTCGTCGGTTATTTGATTAATGTTTTCGTTCATTGAGCAAGTTGCCTTGTCTCCCCAAACTTCTATTCCCATATCTTCCAATTTCTGATAGATCGATTTTATAACTCCATCCAGATTTGGGATATTCTCGTTGAATAGTACCTTGTCTAAAGCGTTACAAACGCTCAATCTACTTTTTCCGTTAAGAATAATGTCTGTAGCCATTTTTATATCGGCATCTTCTGCCACATACAGAAAGTTATTTCCACGTCCACTAATAATAACAGGTGCTGTAGAATTTTGTTTAATATAATTTATCAAACCTTCCCCTCCACGAGGGATTATCAAATCAACCTTTTCTCCTCTTTCGTTTCGAATAAGTTTCTGTACTTCCTCGCGAGGTAAATCTAAATACTGAACATACGAAGTATCTTCGCCATGCTTACTTAATGCCTCGTGCCAGAGTTTAACCAAGTAAAGATTAGAAAGTCTTGCTTCTTTGCCACCTTTTAATATGATTTTATTTCCAGCTTTAAATGCAGTAATTGCAGCTTCTATAGTTACATCAGGTCGAGATTCGTAGATTATTAAGATGTTGCCAAAAGGCACAACTCTATTTTCTACCAACATTCCATTAGGGTGTTTGTAACTAGATAAAGTTTTCCCTTCGGGATCGGGCAACGATAATACTTGTTCAATGGCAGCAACCATACCGTCAACTTTTTTCTCATCAACTTTTAATCTATCTAAGAGAGATTCGTCAAGATTAGGTACAGATGCTATATCTTTTTTATTTTCTGAAATAATTTCTTGCTTGTTTGAATCTATCAAAGATGCAAGAGATTTCAATATTTCGTTTTTAGTTTGAGTTGTCATCATAATTTATTTTAATCAGCTACGAATATAATTAATATATAGATAATCACTGGAATAACTATTAATTATAAAGGCAGGAGTTGTAATTTTATTACAATATGAAGCAGAATGCACTTTTCATCTTTTAAATGATAGTTTTAAAGTCTAAAATGTTGCAAGTCATATTTATATTATAAATGTAAAAAATCGCAATCAAAATAAATCGACTGCGATTTTATATAAATATGTTGTCAAAACTTATTTCAAAGAAGCTACTATATGTTTCATTACGTCATATGCATGATTAATCGCCATAGCAATTGATCCTCCTTTTTTGTAAACAATATCTCCAACAATATATAGCCCTTCTACATTAGTCATATAGTTTTCGTCAAAAACAGGATGTTTAGTCTCGTCTAACTCAACTCCCGAACCTTGAAGAAAGCCTATAGGAGTTGTTCCTCCAATAGCCAATATTATTCTATCATATATTGTATGAAATCCATTATCGTAATTTACCTTAATACGATTTTCAAAAGGTTCAACATTTTCTACATTTATAGAATATCTAGCTCTTAATCTCTCTTCTTGATCATATCTGATTACCATTTCCTTATTAATCTCATTAGGACGAGTAAATTCCTTGTCGCGAATCGAAATAGTAACATTGTTCCCGTTAGTAAGTTGGCAAGCATATTCAACTCCTGAATCTCCACCACCTATTACTAATATTTTTTCATGACCTCTACAGTCGTACGGATTATGATTAATCTGTTTTTTTATTGAAGCAGGAATTTTCCATGATGGTTTGTTTGGTTTGCCCATTCTACCAATAGCTACTATTACTTTCTTGGCTTGGAAAGTCCCTTTTCTAGTAACCACGTTGAAAATACCATCCTCTTTAACTACTTTATCTACTTCGTTATTGTACAAAACATCAAACTTCCCACTGTCTAATAGTTCTTCAAAGTAGTCAAGAGTAGTTTCTTTAGTGCCGTCAAAAAATTCAACATTACCCTTAAGAACAATCTCTTGTTTGTTGTAAATTTTATCTACTCTTTTAGAGTCCTTATAATATCTTCTAATTGTTTGAGAATGATTATCACCTTTCTCTATCAATAATACATTCTCTAGTCCAAAAATAGAGGCTTCCACAGCAGCAGCAATACCACCTGGTCCTCCTCCTACAATAATCAAATCGTAAATCATTTCTCTTTATCTATAAAAATTAACCGCATAAAGTTACTATTTTTATA
>CAZIYK010000242.1:0-3157 GCA_964543445.1 uncultured Flavobacteriales bacterium | reverse complement strand
AGTCAAATGATAGTAATTCAAAGCAAACTGCCTTTTCTAGGCAAATTGATGACTTAAAAAAATCAAAAATAGATTCAATCCTTTTGTCGGATATTATCAATAAAAAATTGAATGTTTTTTCATTAGAGCATTCTGAAATTGAGACTGACTATAAAAACAAAGAGATTGACTTACGTGAATTTAAAGCTATCCACAAATCTGATGTATTAAAAATCACGCCAAATTACATACTGCTTATTTTACATAATACTACATCAAATAGTATTGTGGCAGCAACATTTCAAACCAACGGAGATCCCATTCAGAGCATTTTGTTATATAAAACTATTGGAAATAATGAATATCATCTAAGCAGAGCCCCTTCTATAAAAGGGAAAGATTTTCTAAAATATGACTCTAATAAAAATGAATTTTATTTTGTAGATGTGCGGTTTGATACCGAATGGATAAATTATCCTACAAAAGGCAAGGATATTTTAACTAGTGCTATAGCTTATACTATTCGAATAAATACTGACGGTAAGTTTTCTATAACAAGCAAAAAAGAGAAGTCTTTAAGTGATATTATAAAAATTTAAACCCGCATATAAATCTTATACACGGGTTTAAAATGAAAAGTCAATACTCTAGCTATAGGCTACGAAATAGACTTTAAATATTTATCTACATTGTTTTGAACTCTTTCTAAAATATTTTCAGAATCTGCTTTAACAAATTTTTCTCCCGTTATTTTTTCGTAAAGTTCAATATATCTTTCTGAAACAGATTCTACAAATTCGTCAGACATCTCAGGAATTTCCTGCCCTTCTTTTCCTTGAAATCCATTTTCCATAAGCCACTCACGAACAAATTCTTTTGAAAGTTGACGCTGAGCTTCTCCATTTTTCAATCGCTCCTCGTATCCTTCTAAATAGAAATAACGAGAAGAATCTGGTGTGTGAATTTCATCTATCAATACTATTTCTCCATCTTTGGTTTTACCAAATTCATATTTTGTATCTACCAAAATCAATCCTTTCTCCTTGGCTATTTCTTGTCCACGAGCAAAAACTTTACGCGTGTAATCTTCTAATTTTGCATAATCTTCGGCAGAAACTATTCCTTGAGCTAAAATTTCTTCTTTAGAAATATCCATATCATGCTCGCCATTATCTGCTTTGGTTGTAGGAGTAATTATAGGATTCGCAAATTTCTGATTTTCTACTAAACCTTCTTCCAACTCTACACCACAGAGCGAACGTTTTCCTGATTTATACTCTCGCCAAGCATGGCCAGTTAAATAACCACGAATAACCATCTCTACCTTAAACGGATCGCAAAGTTTTCCTATAGTTACATTAGGATCAGGTACAGCAATTATCCAATTAGGAACAATATCCTCAGTAGCTTTCAATGCTTTTTCAGCAATCTGATTTAACACTTGTCCTTTGTAGGGAATTCCCTTAGGTAAAACAACATCAAATGCCGATAATCTGTCGCTTACAACCATTACCAACAACTCGTCGTTTATATTATATACATCACGTACTTTTCCGTGATATACTGATTTTTCTCCCTCGAAACTAAATTTACTATCAACTATTGCCTTAGTCATTATTGTCTAAATTCTTATATGCGTTAATTATTTTCTTTACTAATCGGTGACGTACAACGTCCTTATCATCAAGATAAACAAAGCCTATTCCTTTAACTTTTTGCAGAGCAACTATGGCTTCCTTCAGTCCAGATTTCTGTCCTCTTTTTGGTAAATCTATCTGACTCGGATCGCCAGTTATTACAAACTTCGCATTCTTACCCATTCGAGTAAGAAACATCTTCATCTGACTATGTGTTGTATTTTGTGCTTCGTCTAATATTACAAAAGCTCCATCTAAAGTCCTACCTCGCATAAACGCAAGGGGAGCAATTTGTATAACGTGTTTTTCTAATAACATTTCTAGCTTGTCGTGCGGTATCATGTCGCGTAAAGCATCGTACAAAGGTTGCATGTACGGATCGAGCTTTTCTTTCATATCGCCAGGCAAAAAACCTAAATTTTCACCTGCTTCAACAGCCGGACGAGTAAGAATAATTCTTCTAACTTCCTTGTTTTTTAATGCTCTAACAGCAAGTGCCACGCTAGTATATGTTTTTCCGGTACCTGCAGGTCCTATGGCAAAAACCATATCGTTGTTATTGCTAGCTGATACTAATTTTTTCTGATTATCAGTAAGAGCCTTAATTAGCTTGCCTCCTACACCATGAACCAAAACATCATTGTTGATGGTTGTATTTTTTCTATCTAGCTCATCAGCAAAAATAATTCTCTCTAACTGCTCTTCTGGTAAGTAATTGTTATGAGAAACATATTCAACTATATCGTTGAACTTTCTTTCGAAATCAATTAACAAATCTTCTTCACCCAAAACTTTTAAAACATTACCTCTAGCAATAAATTTAATTGTGGGATATAACGATTTTATTAACTCAAGATTTACATTGTGTTCGCCGTAAATGTCAACAGGATTGGCTCCTTCTATTTCAATTATTATCTCGTTCAAATTGTGATAATTGTTAAGTATTTTATGAAAGATACAAACTTACAAATATTTTTGTTTTGAGCTTAGAGAGTTACTTTTTTTATCAGGGCAAAAACATTTAACTTTTTTGATTGCCCAAAATCCCTAAAGGGAGCAAAAAAGTTATTATTTCAATGAATCAACCTTTAGGGTTGGGGCAAAATTCATTGAAAGTCAATAAATTTGCAGGTATCTATTCTAAATGCTTTTGCCCTTCATTTTTTATTCTAGAATTAGTGCATTACTAACATTAGTTCTCATTAATAAACTTAGATTTATAACCCTCTACACTCTTTAAAAGATGATGCCAAGTAATATTTTTAATTTAGAAATTCTAAGTGATCATTTTTTAGTCAAAAAAAATTGAATTATTAAAAAACTGAATTACAATAAGTTCTAAAAAAACTTAAAAAAAGTTCAAAAAAATGTTTGCGTATATCAAAAACAGTATTACTTTTGCATCCGCATTACAGAGATAATGCCACTCTTTGAAATATTGAATACCAAATAAAATATAGATTTATACATGGCAATGTATAAACGCAAAATGCGAAAGTAGCTCAGTTGGTAGAGCGTCAGCCTTCCAAGCTGAATGTCGC
>CAZIYK010000241.1:0-3165 GCA_964543445.1 uncultured Flavobacteriales bacterium | reverse complement strand
TCGAGAATAGCTTTATATAAATCTTAGACTGAATCGTAAATTATTTACCTCCTTTAAGGAAATCGTTTACTTGGTCTCCAGCCATAACTCTTTCTACAAACACATAAGCACCAGTCTTAGGAGAACGCTCCATTCTGATAGCTTTAGTAAGCTTCTTAGTTCCTGTTTGTAACGATGCTACTGATTTCTTTGCCATGATTCAAACTATTTAATTTCTTTATGAACAGTCATCCTTTTCAAAATAGGATTGAATTTCTTAATCTCCAAACGATCTGGAGTATTTTTCTTGTTCTTAGTTGTAATGTAACGAGAAGTTCCAGGCATTCCTGAAGCTTTGTGCTCTGTACATTCTAAGATAACCTGTACTCTATTTCCTTTCTTTGCCATCTCTTAATTATTTATTTAATCTCTCGACTAAATTATTTCTTTAAAAAACCTTTTTCTCTAGCCTCTTTTATAACAGCAGAGATACCTTTCTTATTAATGTTTTTTAAGGCATAAGTTGATACTTTCAACGTAATCCACTTATCCTCTTCAGGAATGTAGAAACGTTTTTTGATCAAATTTGCATTGAACTTTCTTTTTGTTTTGTTCATAGCATGCGATACATTGTTTCCAACCATCGCCTTCTTACCAGTAAGTTCACAAACTCTTGACATCTTTATAGTCTTTTTATTCTTATTGATTTCAACAATTGGCAAATCTCAACTAATTGAATGACCTGTGGTCATGATCGTAGGTCACTAGCATACAATTACTTTCGTTTTGCGGAGTGCAAAGATATAAATTATTTCAGAAATACAAATACAGGTAATGATTTTTTTTACTCATTCCTCAAAATTAAGACATTTACCCATCAATTACTAGTATTCACTACCCATTAAGAGATATTAATTTCCTTATTATTATGTGCCTTTTCCGGCTATTCACTTATAGTTTTGCTCGTCAATACTGTTCGTTATAGCTTTGTAAATATCACCTATTTAATATAGGTGCCTTTACAAAACCATACTCACAAGCATCCACAAGCAAAAGCTACCGTTTCTATCCGGGGCGTAAAACATCCAAAAACACCCAATTACTACACAATAATATAAATACCATTTATACAAATTAGTAGATTTAAATTATCAACCCCACAAAACCACACATATACAACTACCTATATGTTTTGAATTGCAATAAAAAGTCGTAAATTTGCAACCGATTTAGTGATACACTATTAGATTAATTCATATGGAGTTAGAAATTGAGTTTGATTTTTCAATTATAGGTATAAAAACCATTCTCGACGATTACGAACTAGCTTTCCATTTGAATAAAACCATCGGGACTTACTTTGTTCGTTGTGAAATGGACATTGATTTACACGATAAATCTAATAACGAATCAAGCTACTTCTCTCATTTCATATACGAAAATGAAGGTGAAATGGAAGAATGGCACTTAATAAGTAATAAATATAATACTGAGAATAATTTATCCGAGAAAGAAGATGTAAAACAAGATTTGTTTTCACAAAACAATCAAGCAACTCAGATTACTAAATACTTTATCCCCGAAAAAAAGGAAATAAATTATTTACTGAGAATTGATTACATTGAAAACGAAAGCAGGATTAACGATTTAGTTAGTAAAATACGATCTATTCCTGCAATTACTACAGCTTTCTCTATCGAATATAATACTTTACGTTCTAAACGGAATTTAATTTTTTAATTATGCACAATTTAAAGAAAACGAAAATCGTTGCTACACTAGGACCTGCAACAGACGACAAAGAGATCATGCGCAAGATGATGGAAGCAGGAGTTAACGTTTTTCGTATCAATTTTTCACACGCTGATTACGACGAAGTGAAAATGAGAGTTAGACTGATTCGCGAACTTAATGCGGAATTTGGATTTACTACAGCTATCCTTGGAGACTTACAAGGTCCTAAGTTGAGAGTTGGAGTTATCGAAGAAGGAGCCGTTGTTAAACCTGGCGACATCGTTACTTTTACAAATAAAGAGTGTGTAGGTAATGCTTCATTAGCTTATATGACCTACCAAAATTTCCCTAAGGATGTAAAAGTTGGTGAAACAATCTTATTAGACGACGGTAAGTTGATGATGGAGATTGTAGAAACTGACGAAAAATCTGAAGTTAAAGCAAAAGTTATACAAGGTGGACCTTTTAAATCTAAAAAAGGAGTAAACCTTCCTAATACAAAAGTATCTCTTCCTGCACTTACTGAAAAAGACATTAGAGATGCTATCTTCGCAATGAAAGAAATCAATGTAGATTGGTTTGCATTATCATTCGTAAGAAACCCTCAAGATTTATTAGACTTACAAGCTCTTATCAAAGAACACTCTGAGCACCGTATTCCAATTATTTCTAAAATTGAGAAGCCAGAAGCTGTAGCTGATATCGATAGAATTTTACCTTACACTGATGCAATTATGGTTGCTCGTGGAGATTTAGGTGTTGAGATTCCTGCTGAAGAGGTTCCATTAATTCAAAAAGAATTAGTACGTAAATGTAAAGTTGCTCGTAAGCCAGTAATTATTGCTACACAGATGATGGAGACTATGATAGACTCAATGACTCCAACTCGTGCTGAAGTTAATGACGTTGCAAACTCTGTACTTGACGGTGCTGACGCAGTAATGTTATCTGGAGAAACTTCTGTTGGACAATACCCTGTTCAAGTAATTGAGCAAATGACTCGTATTATTCAAAAAGTAGAGTCTTGTAGTATGATTAAAATCCCTGAGCACAAACCAGTGATTAGAGATGACCGTTACATTACTAACTCAGTTTGTTACAACGCTGCTCAAATGGCTGCTCAAATTGAAGCTAATGTAATTACTACAATGACAAACACAGGTTATACAGCATTCGAGATTTCTTCTCACAGACCAGATGCTCACATCCTTACATTTACTAACAACAAGCGTATACTTACTATGCTTAACTTAGTATGGGGTGTACAAGCAATTTACTACGATAAATTTGCAAGCACTGACGAAACTGTTGTTGATATCAACACTATGGTTAAAGAGAAAGGTTATGCTAAAGAAGGTGAATCTCTTGTAAACTTAACTTCTATGCCTGTTCAGGAAAGAGGAATGGTTAACACTATGAGAGTTTCTACAATCAAGTAATTGATTATATAAC
>CAZIYK010000240.1:0-3183 GCA_964543445.1 uncultured Flavobacteriales bacterium | reverse complement strand
ATATAAAATCATGATACAAGAAAATTATTATATAGCCAAAACAGTGAAAAGCAACAACTTTGCTGAAGTAGTAGAAAATGTAACTACCGAATTAAAATCAGAAGGTTTTGGAGTGGTAGCAGAGATAGATTTCAAAAACACTTTCAAAGAAAAAATTGGTATAGACATTCCTAAGTATTTAGTTCTTGGGGCTTGTAATCCTCCATTTGCATATAGATCTGTATTATCAGAACAGCGAATTGGACTTCTACTACCATGTAATGTTCTTATCCGTGAAATTGAAGATGATAAAATTGAAGTATCAGTTGTAGACCCTATGTCAACAATGCAATCAGTAGAAAACTCAGAGTTACTTGATATTGCTAAAGAAATTAAAGAAAAATTGAAGAGAGTAATTTCAAATATATAGGCAAGACTTAGCGAATACAAAAAGAAGATTAGTCACAAAATAATAAAAATTAGAATTATGAAAATTAATAGCAAAATAAAATTAGTAGTAGCAGTATTAGGGTTAATAACTGTAAGCGCATTCGCCCAAAACAAAATTAATGGTATGCAAATGAAAATGCCTGCAATGCCAACTTTTGAAAAAGTAGATGCAAACAACGATGGAAAAGCAACAGAGGAAGAATTCAACCAATGTAGAGCCGATAGAATGAAAGAAATGGTAGAAAGTGGCAAAATGGCAGAAATGCAAAAGAAAGGAATGAAAATGAATCCACCTTCTTTCGCTGATATTGCTGGAGATAAAGACTATTTCACTAAAGACGACTTTTCTACTTTTAAAGCAAAAATGAAGAAAGAAAAAATGAATCATTCAATGAGATAAAATGTAGTTGAAAGAAGTGTTGGGAATTTTACGATCTCCGCATCACTTTGAAACAATATAAATGGAGTTAAAGACACTAGTTTTTAGCTCCATTTTTTTGACTTTCACTTACTCTCAATACAATTTTATTGAAAACTGATAATTGAAAAAGGTTTAACAAAAAAAACAGTAACTTGTTTCACGCAATTAGCAACGAACATATTTAGTAAAACTTTTAATCAGATATACATGAAACTATTACATCTTATCCTTTTGGCAACTATCACATTTTCGTTTAGTAGTTGCAATAACGCATCCAACAAAAATAAAAAGGAGACTATTCCGGATTCTAGTTTCGTAAACACTACTTGGCTTTTGGAGTCAATGAATGGCGAAAAAATAAATTACCCTGCCGATTACAGACAAAATTATATTATTTTCTCAAGTGAATCAGATGGATTTAAATTCGAAGGATTTGCAGGATGCAACACCATTTCTGGCAGCTACGATGTAGGTGATCACGGAGAAATCGGGATAGTAGATATTAGATCAACAAAAAAAGCGTGTAGCTTCTCCGATTTAGAGAACAACTTCATTAAAATGCTGAAAAATATTACTTCCTACAAAATTGAAGGCTTCTATTTAACCGTTTTTAATGGCAAAAATAAAATTGCAACATTTAAGGACGTGAAAGAATTAAGTACACATTAATCCATTTTTTTTGATAAAAAATTTCTAGCCCATTAAAGAATTTTTCTTTTTTGGGCTATATTTATAAACTGACTTATTGCAATAATCGCAACTTACATGTAGTACAAAATCAATACAAAGTTAAATGTCGAAAACTACACATAATTTCTTTTTACTTATTCTTCTATCATCCACTTTGTGGAGCCTAGGAGTTAATGCTCAAGAAAAACAGAGATTATTCATCGATAGTTTAGATAATGCATTTGACGTGAGCCATTACCTCTACGACTTACATGGCTTCCTACCTATAGCATCGCCAATTACAGAACCTGCTGTAGGATACGGTGCCGCAGCTGCAGGAATATTTTTTATACCTAAAGAGAAAAATGACAGCATAAAATTTCAGATGCCTGACGTTGCAGGATTTGCAGGTGGATTAACAGAAAACAATACATGGTTTGCAGGTGGAGGATATTTTGGATTTTGGAAAAATGATCAAATTAGATATAGAGGTGTATTTGGCTATGGCGATGTCAAATTAAAATACTTTGGCACTAGAGATATTCCCAATATTCGACCAGTTAATTTCAGAATACAAAGCTACTTTTTTCTGCAACAAGTTGTCTTCAGATTAGGTGGCAGCAATTTCTTTTTAGGAGGAAAATATCAATTAGGTAAATCTAATATTACTTTATTCGAAGATTCCGAACTGATTGAACCTAGAGACAGAAACCTAACTAATAGCGGAATAGGTATAATTACCGAATATGAAGATTACGACAATGTATTTTCTCCTACAGATGGTATCAGAATAAATATCACTTACGATCAATTCTTGGAATTTTTGGGCGGCGATAGAGATTTCGGAAGAATAACAACCTTTATGCATTATTATAAACCTTTATTCTCAGGAAAATTAATTTCGGGATTAAGGGTAGAATCGCAGATTGCCCTTGGCGACAATCCTTTTTACATGCTACCGTTTATATACCTAAGAGGAGTGCCTGCAATGAGATATCAAGGAGAATTAACTGCTTTGATAGAAACCGAACAACAATTTATGATTACCAAAAGATGGAGCGTTGTAGGATTTGCTGGATACGGAAGAACTGCGAAATCTTTAGATCAAATAGACATTGGCTCTAACGCTTGGAATGCAGGTACTGGATTCAGGTATCTAATTGCTAGAGCTTTCGGATTGAGAATGGGAGCAGATATAGCAAGAGGTCCTGAACAATGGGCTTTCTACATCGTAGTAGGATCTTCTTGGATAAAATAGATTTCACAAATAGAATTATAGAAAACTACAATGCTTATTTATAATATTTATATTGAATAGCTCAACTTAAAATTATATATTAGCTATATAACATAATAAATAGACTCAAAGAGTTTAACTATCTAAAAACAAATTAGTAACAATACTGCAGCCATTATAAGTAGTATAAGTTTATGATTTAAAACATAGTTATATCAACGATTCTATTTATTATTGAATATTGTTTCATACGTAAGGACTAATTCATAGTTCATACAATAAAAACAACATTCAAACGTTAATTATTATAGTTTAACACAATCAAAAAACGAAAATTTATGCGTAAAAAAATTCTACTATTCGGGATAACACTTGCAGCGATGCTTTCAAGTTGTTACGGACCTAATGACAGTGTTTACACTGAAGA
>CAZIYK010000239.1:0-3185 GCA_964543445.1 uncultured Flavobacteriales bacterium | reverse complement strand
TCAAGAATTGTTGGAGCAACATCTGCTAAAATACCATCTTTTACTTCTCCTTTGAAATCGTTACTTACAACGATAAATGGAACAGGATTTGTAGTGTGAGCTGTGTTTGGCGATCCATCTTCATTAATCATATAATCAGAGTTTCCGTGATCGGCAAGTATGATTGTTGTATAATCATTCTTAAGAGCAGATTTCACAACTCTTTCTACTTGCTTATCAACAGCTTCAACAGCTTTCATTGCTGCACTGAATATACCTGTATGACCAACCATATCAGAATTTGCAAAATTTAGAACTACTAATTCTGCTTCTTGCTTATCTAATTCTGGCAATAATTTATCCGCTACTTCTGCAGCACTCATCTCTGGCTGTAAATCGTAAGTTGCAACTTTTGGAGAACTTACCAATATTCTTTCTTCATTCTCGAAAGGTAATTCTCTACCTCCGTTGAAGAAGAATGTTACGTGTGCATATTTTTCAGTTTCAGCAATACGAATTTGTTTTTTACCCAATTTCGAAATTACTTCTCCTAAAGTTTCTTTTACATTTTCTTTGTCGTAAAGTACATGTACATTTTGGAATGACTCATCGTAATTAGTCATTGTTATAAAATGTAAATCTAACTTGTGCATGTTGTAATCAGGGAAATCTTTTTGACAAAGAGCTTCTGTTATTTCTCTACCTCTATCAGTACGGTAGTTGAACATAAATACAACATCTCCTTCTTCAATTTTAGCTCTAGCCTCTCCTGCCTCATTAGTAAGTACTACAGGCTTAACAAACTCATCAGTAAGATCGTTTGCATAAGATGCTTCAATAGCTTCTACACCATTTGAAAACTTCTCGCCAACTCCATTAACCATTAAGTCATAAGCTTCTTTAACTCTCTCCCAACGCTTATCTCTATCCATTGCATAAAAACGACCGATAAGAGTAGCTAATTGAGCTGTTGTTCCATCCATGAAGTTCTCTATCTCCTCAACAAATCCTTTTCCTGATTTTGGATCAACATCACGTCCATCCATAAAAGCATGTACAAATACATCTTTCAATCCTGCTTCTTGCGTTGCAGTAATCAAACCTTTTAAGTGATCTATATGAGAGTGTACACCTCCATTAGAAAGTAAACCTGCAAAGTGTACCTTCTTGTTGTTTTTCTTTGCATAATCGAAAGCATCAACAAGAACTTTTTCTTTACCTATAGTTTTATCTTTTACAGCAAGATTAATTTTTACAAGATCTTGGTAAACTATTCTTCCTGCACCAAGGTTCATGTGACCAACTTCTGAATTTCCCATCTGTCCGTCAGGTAAACCTACCTGCATACCAGAAGTACCCAATTTAGAGTTAGGATAATTTTTATATAAAGAGTCTATGAAACTTGTATTTGCTTTGCAGATTGCAGATGATTCTTTTTCGTTGGCAATTCCCCAACCATCTAATATCATCAAAATAACTTTCTTACTCATAATCTTGTATAATAACTTGTAATTAATAAAATATATCGACTAAGTGTTTTTTATACACTTTTCTTGAAAACATGGCAAAGGTACGAAGTTACAGTAAGCTAAACAATTTATCTACAGCTTGTTTTATGTTGTTTCTAACGTCAACAATACTTGCTTCCATCATATAGCAAGGTGCGGTAATTATATTTGATTTTTCATCGAAACTAATTTCAGAAATAGATTTCATTTCTGCTTTATGTCCTAGAGAATTCATCCCTTCCGAAATGGCTTCTATTTCGTATGGCGATTTTTCTTTTGTTGTACCTACAGTTAAATTAACCGAATATTCTTTGTCCTCGAGAGCCTTGGCAATTGTTGTTGGCGACATGCACAATCCTACAATAGGTTTCTTTGCTGATACAAACTCAGTGATTACTCTTTTTACATCTTTATCAATCTCTCCTTCAGGACCATCAAAAGCCCATTTTGTAAGATTCTTGGCTGTACCAAATCCACCTGGCATTACAAGCCCATCAACTTCCGAAACTTTTAAATCTTTAATGTCGATGATATTTCCCCTGGCAATACGTGCCGATTCTACTAGAATGTTTCTAGTTTCGTTCATCTCTTCGCCAGTTGTATGATCGATTACGTGATACTGATTTATGTTTGGAGCAAAACATACTGCTTCTCCCCCATTCTCTGCTATTGCTAGTAATGATAGAACTGCTTCGTGAATTTCTGTACCATCGTAAACTCCGTTTCCGTGTAATAATACTGCTATCTTTTTCATTTTGTTGTTGAATTGTTAAACTGATTAATGTGCTTGTTAGCTAATTTAAAAAAAGCCACTCATTCTGTGAAAGAAAACGTGGCAATCTAGTCTGAAAATTTAATACTATTTATACAAGTCAGATTTCATCATTCCCATTCGATTAAGAAAGTGTATCATCGAAACTTTTAATACTCCAAGTCCATAAACTGTACTATCCCAAAGATTGATTGACGATGCATCATTAAAATATTTGGTAGGACAAGTTATTTCAGCAATATCATAACCTTTGTATATAATTTGCGATAACATCTGATTGTCAAATAAAAAGTTATCTGAGTTGTCGTTATAGTTTATATCCTCTAAAACTTCTTTAGAAAAAGCTCGGTATCCTGTGTGATACTCTGATAATTTGTAGTTTGCCAAAATGTTTTGTGTGAGAGTGAGAATACGATTTGCCACGTATTTATACCAAGGCATTCCTCCTTTCATAGCTCCTTGGCCAAGTATTCTAGATCCTAAAACTACAGGATAAACATCGTTAGCAATAAGATACGCCATAGATTCTATCAACTTAGGA
The DNA here is from genome assembly GCA_964543445.1 of uncultured Flavobacteriales bacterium. Lineage (GTDB taxonomy): Bacteria > Bacteroidota > Bacteroidia > Flavobacteriales > JADGDT01 > JADGDT01. Next base: position 385 of record CAZIYK010000239.1, on the reverse strand, counting down.
GTGTATTGATAATCTGGGTGAAGCATAATAACAATATCGCCTCCAAGCTCCAAAGATTTGTTGTAACACGATTTCTGATTACCACCATAACCAGTATTTACATCGTGCTTAATTATATGCTTGATTCCTATTTCCTTCCCTACTTCAACCGTTTCATCGTTGCTATAATCGTCAACTAAAACTACTTCATCAACTATATCAAAAGGTATTTCGTCATATGTTTGTTTCAAAGTAAGTGCGGCATTATAAGCAGGAAGAACTACTATCACTTTTTTATTACGAATCATGCGCTTTATGTTTTATTTAAATGCTAATTTAACAAATAGAATGAGATGAAAAACATAATTCTATCGTAGTAGCAGGATAAAAAGCATTTAACTTTTTT
>CAZIYK010000238.1:0-3201 GCA_964543445.1 uncultured Flavobacteriales bacterium | reverse complement strand
AGACTTCGCATCTAGCGCAATAAAAACATACACATAAGAGACGCAAAGCATTGCGTCTTTACAGGAGACATAGAACAACAATATATTTTACCTACACAACAAAACAAGAAAATGAAGGTTATAAAAATAGGAGGAAACGTAATTGACAATCCAAAGGCATTAGAAGAATTTATCGTCAGTTTTTCAAAAATTGAAGGACCCAAAGTTTTGGTTCACGGTGGAGGAAAAGTTGCTTCTAAATTGGCCAAAGATATGGGCATAGAAGTAAAAATGGTTGAAGGTCGTAGAATTACCGACGATGCCATGCTCGACGTTGTAACTATGGTTTATGCCGGATTGGTAAATAAGAAAGTTGTGGCAGCACTGCAAGCAAACGGAGTTAATGCTCTCGGTCTGTCAGGTGCTGATGCAAATGTTTTGTTGGCCGACAGACGCAACCATCCAACTATTGATTTTGGAAATGTAGGAGATGTAAAACAAGCATCAGGAGAAACAATTCTAAAGTTTACTGAAATGGGATTGGTACCTGTTTTCAATGCAATCACACACGATGGAAAGGGTCAATTATTAAATACCAATGCCGACACTATCGCTTCGGAAGTAGCAAAATCTCTTGCAAAACTTACCGATACCGAATTGGTTTACGTCTTCGAATTACCTGGAGTAATGAAAGACATAAATGATGCTGACAGTGTTGTAGAAACTATTACACCAGACATTTATGCCGATTTAAAATCAAAAGGAATAGTGGCCGATGGAATGATTCCTAAGCTAGATAACTCTTTCGAATCTTTAAACAAAGGAGTAAAAGTTGTTCGCATAGCGAGTACAGAATACATCAATAATCAAGATACTAAACATACTAGTTTAGTACTGTAAAGACGCAATGCTTTGCGTCTAAGTTAAAGATAAAATAATGACAATACAATCCCTACAAAATAATGCAGTAGAGCTTCTTAAGAAGTTAATTTCTACACCTTCAATCTCAGGAGATGAAGATAAAACTGCTGAGATTCTAGTAAACTTCCTTAAAGAAAACGGAGTTGAAAAAGTTAACCGACAAGACAACAATGTTTGGGCTTTAAATAAATATTACGATGAGTCTAAGCCTACTGTTTTGTTTAACTCTCATCACGATACAGTGAAAGTAAATCCCGGATATACTCGCGATCCATTTTCGCCAGATGTTGAAGATGGTGTTTTGTACGGATTAGGAAGTAACGATGCCGGAGGTCCTGCTGTATCATTACTTAGTACTTTCTTGTATTTCTACGAAAAGCAAGATTTGAAATACAATGTTATGGTGGCAATTACTGCCGAAGAAGAAAATTCCGGTCCACATTGTATAGTAAGCCTTTTGCCAAATTTACCTGATTTTGAATTTGCCATTGTTGGCGAACCTACTCAAATGCAAATGGCAATAGCCGAAAAAGGCCTAATGGTTTTAGAAGGATTTGCTCCTGGAAAAGCAGGTCATGCAGCTAGAGATGAAGGCGAAAATGCTATTTACAATGCAATGAAAGATATTGCATGGTTCCAAAACTACGAGTTCGAAAAAGAATCGAAAGTTCTTGGCAAGGTAAAAATGACTGTAACGCAAATTGAGGCCGGAAAGCAACACAACGTGGTACCTGCAACTTGTAAATATGTTGTAGATGTTCGTTCTACGGAAGTATATACAAATCACGAAATTTTAAAAGTGATTGATGACAATACCATTTCCAAAATCAATGCAAGGTCAATTAGATTTCATCCTTCTTTTATTCCCGAAGAACATCCAATTGTGCAAGCAGGTTTTAAATATGGACGTACAGCCTACGGATCTCCTACTCTTTCCGATCAAGCTTTCATTACTCAGCCATCACTAAAAATGGGACCTGGCGATAGTGCTCGTTCGCATACTGCCGATGAATACATCAAGATTAGTGAAATTCACGAAGGAATAGAACTTTACATTAAAATAGTTGGAGAAGTAATTCTATAGGCTAAAAGGTGTATTTTTACTACTAAACATTTTATCAAAAAAATCAACTTTACAATGGGTTTGATATACTTAACAAACGCAACAATTTATACTGGAATAACAATCCTTTACGAAGGGTCTATAATTATAAAAGATGGTAAAATAGATAATGTTCTTAACAAAGAGCGTTCTCTACAACAAAATATTCCCAAAGAAGCAAAAGTTTACGATTTAAAAGGGAAAATAGTTTCTCCAGGTTTTGTTGACACTCACATTCACGGATTTGATGGTGTAGGTACCGAAGATGCATCTGCTGAAGCAATTTTGGCTATGTCGGATAAACTTGCTCAATACGGAGTCACTGGATTTTGTCCAACTCTTTACCCGCAAGAACCAGAACAATTCATAAAAACAATCAAAGAAGTTTCAAAAGCATTTGGGAAGGAAAAGGGTGCAAAAAATTATGGACTACATTTAGAAGGACCTTTTATTTCGCCAACTAAATTAGGAGTTCAACGACCAGAATCTATCAGCAAAGTAGATTTGGATTTAATGAAAAAACTTTACGATGCTGCAGATGGAAACATCGCAATAATGACAGTTGCTCCAGAGCTAAAAAACATGCGAGAGTTAGCATTGTATTGCGATAAAAAAGGAATTGTTCTTTCGGCAGGACATACAGATGCCAACTACAACCAAATGCTCGAAGGTATGCACTCGGGTATTCTACATTCAACACATTTGTTTAATGCTATGCGAGGAATGCATCACCGCGACCCTGCTGTTGTTGGAGCAATTCTTATTCACACGCAAATGTCAACAGAAATTATTCCTGATGGATTCCACGTTCATCCAGCATTGATTAATCTTCTTAGAAAAGACAAACCTACTAGCAATATAGTTATGGTTACAGATGCCTTACGCCCTACTCAACAAAAAGAAGGAAAACTTATTGCTAATGGCGAAGAAGTTTATTTAGACGACAAGGTATTCAAGCGTAAAGAAGATGATGTAATTGCAGGTTCATCGTTGTTAATGATAAACGGGATTAAAAATTTAGTTGAATGGGGAGTACCTATTCATGATGCTATCCGTATGGCAAGTACAAACCCTGTAAGGATATTAAATAAACATATGAAAACAGGCTTATTGCTACCAGAATACAATGCTGATATTGTGGTTTTTGATGAAGATTTCAATGTAAATATGACCATCATCAAAGGAAAGATTGTTAAAGA
>CAZIYK010000237.1:0-3208 GCA_964543445.1 uncultured Flavobacteriales bacterium | reverse complement strand
CTGGAACTGGCATTTTTACATCCTTCCATAAATCTTGATATTCTGGAGCTGGATCCCATGGACGGTGAGGTGCTTTAAATTGGCACATCAACAAGAATGGTTTTGTTGTATCGCGTTTAGTAGCCATCCAGTTTATAGCGTCATCGCCTATTTCGTAAGTAGAATACTTTGTTGCTTTAATAGTATCTTGATTATTATCAACATATACAGCATCGTAGTATGTTCCTTGTCCTCCGAAATTTATCATCACCTTAAAATAATCGAAACCTGTTGGCAACGATCCTAGGTGCCACTTACCAATAACCGCTGTTTGGTAACCTGCTTTTTGTAATAATTTAGGGAAAGTTTGCTGCTTATTGTTGAAATCTCCTCCTGATTCATTCTTGTAAAAACCATTTATATGAGAATGTTTTCCTGTAAGAATAGCAGCTCTACTAGGTCCACAAATAGCATTTACACTATACATATTATTAAATAAAATACCTTCAGAAGCTATTCTATCAATATTAGGTGTTGGTGCAATTTCCTTGTATATACCACCGTAAGCACTAATTGCTGCTGTACTGTGATCATCAGAGAAAATGAAAAGGATATTTGGCCTCTCCTTTTTTTGGGACGTTTCTTGTTTGTCGCCCCCACACGATGTTGTTAACATCGCGCCAATAATAGCCAAGCCTGCTATTAACGTTGTTTTCATGTTCATATTACCAGTGTTTTAATGGTTTAGTTTCATTTACGTATAGATTTATTTTTTGTAGGTCTTTATCTCGCGATGAGCTTCCTACCATAATTGTGAAATCTCCTTTTTCTACTCCCCATTGCATCTCTGTATTGTAGAATGCTAGTTCTTGAGGCGTTAGTTCAAACTCTATTGTTTGTGATTCACCAGGACTTAAACTTACCTTCTTGTAGGCTTTAAGTTCTTTTACAGGTCTTGTAACCGATGAATAATTATCTCGTATGTACAACTGTACAACTTCTTGTCCAGATATCTTTCCTGTGTTTGTCAAATCAATACTAACCACAAAATTTTCATCTGTAGAGATAGTATCTTTGTTTATTTTTAAGTTATCGAACTTAAATGTAGTGTAAGATAATCCATATCCGAAAGAATATAAAGGATTGTAATCGGAAAATTTATATTTATGGAAAAAGTGCGATGGTTTGTGATTGTAGTACAAACTAATTTGTCCTGCAGATCGTGGAAATGTAATTGGCAACTTTCCACTTGGATTTACTTCTCCAAATAATATTTCTGATACTGCCTGACCTCCAAAACTTCCTGGTTCCCATGCTTCTATTACAGCAGGAATATTTTCATCAATCCACGGTTCTGATATAGGTCGTCCATTTACTAGTACTACAACTACAGGAACTCCTGTTTTATGAATTTCTTTAATTAACTCTAATTGTCTTCCTAAAAGATTTATCTCCGATCTATCGGTGTTTTCTCCACAAGTTTTTGTGTCAAACTCATATCTCAATGAATTTTCACCAACAACAATTATGGCTAAATCAGCTTTTTTAGCTCGTTTTACTGCTATACGTACAGCTTCTTCTGTAGTTTTGCCAACTCTATTCCCTGAATCAAAAAAGTCTAAAGTAAAGTTTTTTGTTTCGGCCATTTTTTCTAAGCCTTCTTTTATTGTAATGACTTTATCATCAGGTTGTTCTAGAGCCCAATCACCAAGAATTGATTCGTTATCAGCATTAGGGCCTGTAATAAATATTTTATTATACTTATTTGGTTTTAAAGGTAATATTCCATCATTTTTTAAAAGAACTATTGAATTTCGCGAAGCATTAAGAGCTGTTGCTTGATGTGTTTGGTTGAAAACAACATCATCTTTTGTTTTTTCATCTACAAAAGGATTATCAAAAAGTCCTAATCTAAATTTTGCAGTTAATATTTTAGAACACGCATCATCTATTCGACTTTCAGAAACCTTACCATTTTTTACTGCTTTAATAATTGCATCAGCAAATCTAGGTCCGTGCATGTGCATATCCATACCTGCATTTACTGATTCTATATAAGCATCATCCAAAGATTCAGAAACATGGTGCATAGTATGAATTCTCTCAATATCCATCCAATCGCTAACAAAGAAGCCCTTGAATCCAAATTCATCCCTTACAATATCTGTCATCATATGTTTATCCTTATGACAAGGAATCCCGTTAACTTCGTTGTGGGCTGTCATTATAGAATACACATTAGCTTTTTGAATTGCTTTTTTATAAGGAGGCAAATGCATTTCTCTAATAGTCCTCATAGAAACATCAAGTGGAGCAGCATTTGTACCATTAATAGATTCGCCACCACCTATAAGGTGCTTTGCACAAGCAACTACTTTATTCTTTCCTGTGAAATCTCCCTGTTGTAAGCCGTTAATCATGGCTACTCCCATATTGCTTACAAGTAATGGATCTTCTCCAAAAGTTTCGCCAACACGTCCCCATCTAGCATCTCTAGCAATATCAATATTAGGAGTAAATGCCCAATGCGACCCGGTAGCTCTCATTTCTGCTGCAGTTTCTACACTCATTTTCTCAGCTATGCTATCATCCCATGTGCTTGCTATGCCAATAGGTGTTGGGTAGATTGTTGCTCCATAATTCAACCCATTGCCATGTATTGCATCTATTCCTATTAATAAAGGTATTTGTAATGGTGATTTTTTTGCTAACGATTGTAAGTAGTTCGCTTCTTTAAGAGTTAGCACATGAAGAAACGATCCAATCTTACCTTCTTCTGTAAGTTTAGCAATGTCAGAACTTTTTAATCCAGGATAGAAACCATAAGCATCGTCATTTGCTAAATCTTCTTCTGATATACTCTTCTCTGCTTGTTTGATATGTTCTAGCCCAACATATTGATCCATTTGATAGATTTTTTGCTCTAATGTCATTCTCGATATTAAATCATTTACTCTATCTTCTATGCTCGCATTGCTGTCCTTATATATCATCTTAGTAGAATTAACCTTGCTTGAATCATTATTACATGAGCTTAATGCTAAAGTAAAAATAAAAACAAGCATGATTGATTTTATATTATTTACGTACATATTTATGTTGATAAGATTAGCCGAAATTGGAGTAGTAAATAGATGAAAAAACAAATTTATTCATGTTCAAATTTTGTTCTAATAGGTATAAATTATGTTCAGTATAAAAAGTAAACCTCAAAATCTCTGTATAATAA
>CAZIYK010000236.1:0-3209 GCA_964543445.1 uncultured Flavobacteriales bacterium | reverse complement strand
ACGTCACCTCGACCGACTGCAAGGAGTGGAGAGGTCTCATTTAACAAAGAAAAGATTACGCTTAGTCGAATTGACGACTTTCAGTTAGATATATTTAGTGAGCCTCCAACCAATTCTCACCAATTCCCATATCTACAATTAATGGAACTTCTGTTTTTACAGCATTTTCCATTTCGTATTTAATGATTGGTTTTATTATTTCTAATTCACTTTTTAGAGCATCAAATACAAGTTCGTCATGTACTTGAAGGAGCATTTTAGATTTTATTCCTTCTTCTTCGAAACGTTTTTTGATGTTAATCATTGCAAGCTTTATAATATCAGCCGATCCTCCTTGAATAGGAGCATTTACGGCATTTCGTTCAGCACCTGCTCTTACCATTCCGTTACGAGAATTTATATCAGCAAGGTATCTTCTACGTCCGAAAATTGTTTCAACATAACCGTGTTCTCTAGCAAAATTAATTTGCTTGTCCATAAACGATTTTAGGCTAGAATAAGTTTCGTAGTAAGATTCTATCATTTCTGCTGCTTCGCGTCTGCTTAAATTTGTTTGCTCGCTCAATCCGAATGCTGACACACCATAGATAATTCCAAAATTCACAGTTTTAGCATTACTACGTTGTTCACGTGTAACTTCTTCTATGGGAACATTGAAAATCTTTGCAGCAGTTGCAGCGTGAATATCTTCGTTATTCATAAACGATTTCACCATTTCAGGATCTTTACTCATTTCGGCTATCAATCTCAATTCAATTTGAGAGTAATCGGCAGCTAGTAAAACGTAATTCTCATCGCGAGGAATGAAAGCTTTACGAATAAGTTTTCCTTTCTCAGTACGAATAGGAATATTCTGTAAGTTAGGATTGTTGGAACTCAAACGCCCTGTTGCTGCTGTAGTCTGACTGTACGAAGTATGAATTCGGCCTGTTGATGGTTGAATTTCCTTAGGAAGCGAATCTACATAAGTTGATTTTAGTTTCACTAAAGAACGATACTCCAAAATATTACGTACAATTTCGTGTTTCGAAGCTAGTTTAGATAAAATTGCTTCGTTAGTTTGAAACTGACCTGTTTTGGTTTTTTTAGGTTTCTCTACTAGTTTTAATTTTCCAAAAAGAATATCGCCAATTTGCTTAGGAGAACTCATATTGAATTCTTCTCCAGCTTCGGCAAAAACTTTTTCCTGAATACTTTTTATATCTTTTTCTAGCTCTATCGACATTTCAGCCAACGAATCTACATCTAGTTTTATCCCTTCTAATTCCATAGAAACTAAAACATCAATAAGAGGTATTTCTATGTTGTTGAACAAATCTAGATTTCCAGCATCAACCAATTTTGTTTTGAAAAGTTCTTTCAACTGAAGTGTAATATCAGCATCTTCAACCGCATATTCTGTTTGTTCTTGCAAATCAACATCGCGCATACTCAATTGATTCTTCCCTTTTTTGCCAATAAGTTTTTCAATAGAAACAGGTGAGTAGTTGAGGTAAGTTTCGGCCAATACATCCATTCCGTGACGCATATCAGGATTAATCAAATAATGCGCAATCATAGTATCGAAAAACGGACCTTCAACTTTTATGTTGTGATTTTTGTTTGCTAGAACTTTAAGGTCGTATTTTAGATTATGACCTATTTTTTCTATTTCTGTACTTTCAAAGAAAGGTTTAAATTCCTCAAGTATTTCAGCTGTTTCTTCTTTCGGAGTACTTAAATAATATCCTTTGTGCTTCTCCCAAGAGAAGGCTATACCCACCAATTCTGCCTCAAAAGTATTTAGTGAAGTTGTCTCGGTATCAAAACATACCGACTTTTGTTTCATCAATTTATCCAACAACAATCTACGTGTAGCAGGAGTATCAACAAGTTGATAATAATGATCGGTAGTTTCTATATTCTTAAATCCTCCAATGTTTGTGGTTTCGGTATCAGCCACTGCAAACAAATCGCCTTGCATACCTAATGTTGGAGCCTGTGTTTTAGTAGTTGTAGCTTCGTCTTTTGTAATATCCGAAATCGGTGCTCCGTACATGCTCTCAACAGTATTCATCAATCTTCGGAACTCTAAGTCTTTGAAAAGAGAAACTAATTCTTCAACATTTGCTCCTTCTGTTTTTAAATCATCAACATTAAATTCAATAGGAACATTCACGTCTATCGTTACAAGATGTTTCGATAAAGCTCCTAGCTCTTTGTTGGCTTCAACCTTCTCTTTCATCTTACCCTTTAGCTCGTGAGTATTTTCGAAAAGACCTTCCATAGAGCCATAGGCTTTTATGAATTTCTTGGCAGTTTTATCGCCAACACCAGGCAATCCAGGTATATTGTCAGATGCATCGCCCATCATCCCTAGGTAGTCAATAACTTGATCTACTCTTTCTATCTCGAATTTACTGAGTACTTCAGGTATTCCCAATATTTCAACACCGTTACCCATTCGTGCCGGTTTGTACATGAAAATATTTTCGGAAACCAACTGAGCGTAATCTTTATCGGGAGTCATCATGTAAACTTTGAATCCTTCTTTCTCAGCCTTTTTTGCCAAAGTACCTATTACGTCGTCAGCCTCGTAGCCATCAACATAAAGTTGAGGTATATTGAAAGCTTTTAGTATCTGTTTTATATATGGTATTGCCACTTGTATTCCCTCGGGCATAGCATCGCGATGAGCCTTGTATTCTTTGTATTCTAGATGTCTGAAAGTAGGTTTAGAAGTATCGAAAACCACAGCTATGTGTGTAGGTTTTTCGTTGCGAAGAACTTCAATCAATGTATTTGTAAAACCAAGAATTGCAGATGTATCAAGTCCTTTTGAGCTTATACGTGGATTTTTAGCAAAAGCAAAATATCCTCTATAAATTAAAGCAAAGGCATCAAGTAGAAATAGTTTTTTATTATTGTCAGACATGTTTTACAGTTTTTTTGAATGACCGTAAAAATAGAAGAAAATATCATGAAATATAAATTTAATGGAGTTTATATAATCTCTTTTGTGGTGTGTCCCTTCGCAAATGCTACGGGTCGGGCTTTCAGCTATATCTTTTTTTGCTCATCCCCACACTACGTTTAGGAATCGCAAAAAAAGGATGCCGCTTCTATCCCTCACACAAATGTTGATAGGATTTGTACAGACGTGATGTTTGGCGTATTTGCATAAAAAAAGTCTGATACCGAGCGGTAACAGACTTTTTTAAACTAACCCA
>CAZIYK010000235.1:0-3219 GCA_964543445.1 uncultured Flavobacteriales bacterium | reverse complement strand
ACAGAAACTATGCACGAAAGAAAAATGGAAATGTTTAAACTTTCGGAAGGCGCTATTGCAATGCCTGGCGGATATGGCACTTTCGATGAGGTTTTTGAATTACTTACATGGGCTCAACTCGGACTTCACAAATACCCAATTGGATTTCTGAATATCAACTCTTATTTCGATCATTTATACAAAATGCTACAAAACATGAGAGATGAAGGTTTCCTAAAACAAGAAAACCTAGACATGATAATTATAGACGAGGATGTTGATAGTTTACTGGAAAAAATGGAAAACTATGTAGCTCCTGATGTGCCTAAATGGATTAAAGATGAGGAAGTATAAAACTCATATCAGCAGAAAATCATAATCTCAAGTGTTAAAAAAAACAAATATTGAATATAATTGAGTGTAAAATCCTAACACTCAATTATATTTAAATATCTACCTATCCCCTATTATTATTGAGATAAGGATCACAAAAATTCACTTCTAAAGCAATAAATCCCCTTAATTAGTTTTAACAAGCTATTAACATGCACTAGCATTTCAAAAAACTATTTTTGTATAAACACGTATAAAAATAAATAAAGAAATGTTCAGAAAACATATTGCAATACTAGGACTTGCATTTATTTCTTTTGGAATACAAGCGCAAGACAACCTAATAAACAAGGTAAAAAATAACGGTAACGAAGGAGCTGAAGATAAATTTGGTTTTGAGGTTATTGTCAACAACGAAGCTACATCAGTAAAAAATCAAGGACGCTCTGGTACATGTTGGAGCTATTCTGGAAATTCATTTTTAGAATCAGAGGTTCTTAAAAAAACAGGAAAGGCAATAGACATTTCTGAAATGTTTGTTGTACGTAAAGTTTACGAAGTAAAAGGAGAAAAATATATCAGAATGCATGGCAACCTTAACTTCGGACAAGGTGGAGCTTTGCACGACCCAGTAAATATTCTTAGAGAATTTGGTGCCGTACCAGAAGAAACTTACTTAGGATTGCTTCCTGGTCAGGAAATAAACAATCACGGAGAAATGGAAGCTGTATTGAAAGGGATTCTTGATGCTGTTCTTAAAAACAACAACGGAGAACTTACTAATGCTTGGAAAAAAGCTTACGCAGGTGCTCTAGATGCTTATTTAGGAGACGATGTAAAAGATTTCACTTTCGAAGGTAAAAAATACACTCCAAAATCATTCGCTAAAGATGTTCTTAAACTAGATGCTGACGATTACATAGAGTTTACATCTACTACAGAAAAACCATACAACGAAAAAGTATTTGTTGAAGTTCCTGATAACTGGTCTTATGGAATGTCATACAACGTTGATTTAAACGACATGACTGCCATTGTTGATAAAGCTCTAAAAGATGGATACACTGTAGCTTGGGCAAGCGATGTATCAGAAAAAGGATTCAATATTCGCAACGGAGTTGCTATTGTACCTGCTGTAGATTACAAAGATATGACAGACGAAGAAAGAGCAACAATGTTTGATGGTCCTAAACCTGAAAAAGAAATCACTGCCGACCTACGTCAACAAGGTTATGACAACTGGACTACTACAGATGACCATGGTATGCACATAACTGGATTAGCAAAAGATAAAAATGGTAACGAATATTATATAGTTAAAAACTCTTGGGGTACAAAATACAACAATGGGTACTTATATGTTTCTAAAGCATTCTTTAAGTATAAAACCATTTCGTTTATGCTAAATAAAAATGCTTTAAGCAAAAGCATGAAGAAAAAATTGAAACTCTAATTTTTCACTAAAGAACTAATACATCAGCAATAGGTTAACAACTTATTGCTGATGTTACAAACAACTCCAAACATCTATACGTTGAAAAATAAATTAATCTATATACTACCACTACTCATAGTATTCTTTATCTCGTCGTGCAACAACGAGACAAAGAAAAGTACAGTATATTTTGGAGGAAACATCATCAACCCAAAATCCAAAGAAGTAAAACTAACAAAGTACTATGGCTATGCTGATACTTTAACTACCAAGCTCGACGAACACAATTTCTTTCTATTCCAAATAGACTCTTTAAGTCCTGGAATGTACATTTTTGAACATAACGATGAATTTCAATATGTATATCTAGACAAAGGAGATTCGTTGATGCTCAGAGTTAATACTCTTGAATTTGATGAATCATTAGTTTTCACAGGAAAAGGAGCTACAGAAAACAATTATCTTATAACAAGATATTTACACAACGAAAACAACAATATCAACCTTATACAACTATTTGCATCAGATGTTGATGATTTCAACAATAAAATAGATTCTATAAAAAGTGTTGAAGAAAAACTATTGAGTGATTATAACTATAAAGGGAGTCATTTTTCTAAAAATGCTCTTCGTTGGATAAATAGAATGCTTGATTATAGCGAGTACAATTTCAAAGAATTATATCCTTACAACAACACTATAATTCTAAAGAAAAATACCATTACTAAGGTTGATAGTACTTTTTACAACTACCGAAAAAATATAGACTTAAATGATTCTACGCTGTATGACAATCCTTACTTTAGGACATATGCATATTCTAGAATGATTGCAATGTCTGTTGATAGTATTGTTAAGGTTGTTCCTGAAGAGGATTTCCTTAACAACATGAAAGAGTACAACAAACTTTTCCACAAAATCAATGCTCATTTCATAACAAGTAAATTCAAAAATAGCAATCTAGAAGACTACCTATTACTAAGATATGCAACGGATTTATTAGGTGGCGACTTCAACATAGAAGAACTAAACAAGCTACTTGTACCTTTTTACCAAAATGTAACTAATGAGCTTATTGTAGATAGAGTAAACCATTTATTCAATCGTTATACTAAATTATCACCAGGATCTAAAGCACCAGATTTTAAAACTTTCGATGGTAAAGAGTACAAATTGCTTTCTAGTTACTTTGGCAAGCCTATATATTTATTCTTTAGATTAGGAGAAGATAGCTATGCTTGGGATAATAATTTCACTACTGAATTTAATAAACTAAAGAAACAATATCCTGAAATACAATTTATCACCATCTACCTCGACCATTCTAATACATGGAAAGATAAAATGGATGAAATTGGAAACAATGGAATACAACTCTATGCCGATTATAACACTGTAAAATCGCAATATTTAGTTCACTATTCAAACTCATTTGTTCTAATTGATAGCAAAGGAAATATTGTTGATGCAAA
>CAZIYK010000234.1:0-3236 GCA_964543445.1 uncultured Flavobacteriales bacterium | reverse complement strand
TTGCAGGAGTATCGGCAATTGCAGCTTTTCCCTGTCTGCTTGCTGCTTTTACTATCATTTCAGGATTATTATCTGCCATACCTTGATGTACTTCGTTTATTACTTCTAGATAATCTCTCATCTCACTCATTACTAAATCTCGTAAATCTGGAGCATATTTTACAGTAATTCTAGAGTCTTTAGTCTCTATAATTTCAGTTCCTGTAAATACTAGAATATAACCCAACACTAGAGTTAAGGTTATGAAAATCACATTCGAAATAATTAATCCTTTTTTCATTTTAAAATGTTTCTTTTTTATTAAAATCAGGTACAAACATAAAACATTTATTTAGACTAAATACAAATTAGATGTAAAATAATTACCTAAGTATATAATTGATTGATATTTGCAGAAACATTCTTGCTAATTTTCTAATGAAACTACAACTAGATAACAAATCACATTTACTGTTAATATTTCTGCTTACTACAATATTTGGAGCGTTAGTGTTTGGTATGTTAGGAAATTTGGCTGCATTGATATTTCTAAAATTAAATGTTTTTAGCTCTAATTTCGATGTTAATACTCTAAGTCCACAAGAGCAAATTGCTTTCTTTAGACTTACTCAACCTTTCAATACCATTGGTGTATTCTTGTTTTCGCCACTAGTAACGCAATACTTGTTTTCAAAGGCTAACTCAGTTAAATTTTCGGAAGGTAAAATATTGGGGTCATCTGTTTTAAGTGCATTGCTAATAATAATTATGGTGAGGCCTATTGTGGGATTTCTTACTAATGTGAATAGCAAATTCGACTTCTCGTTGCTTGGCGATTTTGGAGAATCATTATTAGAATCATCTAAAATTCTATCAGAAAAAATTGCACTAGTAACGATGTCGCACTCTATACCTGAATTGGCATTGAATATTGTAATAATTGCACTAATTCCTGCCATTGCCGAAGAATACTTTTTCCGTGGTTTTATTCAGCAATATCTCACTAAAATCACCAAAAACTACCATGCTTCTATTTTTGTAACTGCTTTAGTTTTTGGGATTATACATTTCAATATAGTTAATCTGTTGCCTTTAGTTTTCTTAGGAATAATACTTGGATACATTTACCATTATTCTCAGAATATTTGGATTTCAATTTTGGCACATTTTGTTAATAATGCTTCGCTGTTGTGGGTAGTTTACAAATATTCGTACAACATAGAAAATACTGGTAATGAAAGTGTTTCTAGTCAATCTGTTATCCTTTCATTAGTTCTTACTTTGGCATTATTGTATTTTATGTACACCGCTTGGGCTCATCGCAAGTACGAAAAGGCTTAGTTTTACTCACTTAAACCTACATTTACCTTAGTAAAACTTAAAAAGTGTGCATTGAAACAATCATTTTGCACATACACTTATATTCAGTAATTTCGCACCTCAAATTTGAAGAATGAAAAGAATCAGGAATTTTTGCATTATTGCACATATCGACCATGGTAAAAGTACTTTGGCCGACAGAATGTTAGAATATACTAGTACCATTTCCGACCGTGAAAGGCAAGATCAGTTACTAGACAATATGGACCTTGAGCGTGAGAGAGGAATCACTATTAAGAGCCACGCCATACAAATGGAGTATATGTACAAAGGAGAAGAATATATTCTTAACCTTATTGACACTCCCGGACACGTTGATTTCTCTTACGAAGTTTCTCGTTCTATTGCAGCCTGCGAAGGTGCATTACTAATTGTTGATGCGGCACAAAGTGTACAAGCTCAAACAATTTCAAATCTTTATCTAGCTCTTGAAAACGATTTAGAGATAATTCCTGTACTAAATAAAGTTGATTTACCAAGTGCTAATCCTGAAGAAGTTACAGATGATATTGTAAATCTTATTGACTGTGAGCCAGAAGATGTAATACATGCTAGTGCTAAAACAGGTTTAGGAATACAAAATATTCTCGATGCAATTATCGAGAAAATCCCTGCTCCAGAAGGAGATCCTAATGCTCCTTTACAAGCATTAGTTTTCGACTCTGTTTACAATCAGTTTAGAGGAATTGAAGCTTATTTCCGTGTAATGAATGGAACCATCAAAAAAGGTGAGAAAGTAAAATTCATGGCTACGGATAAGGAGTATTTTGCTGACGAAATTGGAACACTGAAATTAGATCAAGTACCTCGTAAATCAATTGGTACTGGAGATGTTGGATATATTATTTCGGGAATTAAAGATCCTTTAGAAGTAAAAGTTGGTGATACAATTACTAGCGCAGAAAATCCAACTAAAGAAGCAATTGAAGGATTCGAAGATGTAAAACCTATGGTGTTTGCTGGTATTTACCCAGTGGTAAATGACGATTTTGAAGAATTGCGAACTGCTTTAGAAAAACTTCAGTTAAACGATGCTTCTCTTACTTATCAAGCAGAATCATCAGCAGCATTAGGATTTGGTTTCCGTTGTGGTTTCTTGGGTATGCTTCACCTAGAAATTATTCAAGAACGTTTAGAACGTGAGTTCGAAATGACGGTAATTACTACTATGCCTAACGTTGGTTATGTAGCTTACTTAAACAAAAATCCTAACGAACCAATTCCTGTAAACAATCCTTCTGATTTACCAGATTCTACAATTCTTAATAGGGTAGAAGAACCTTATATTACAGCGTCAATCATTACAAAAGCCGACTACGTTGGACCTGTGATTTCGTTGTGTATTGAGAAACGTGGAGAAATGAGAAATCAAGTTTATTTAACTCAAGATAGAGTTGAATTAACTTTCCACCTACCTCTTGCTGAGATTGTATTTGATTTCTACGACAGACTTAAAACTATTTCTCGTGGTTATGCTTCTTTCGACTATTCGCCAATAGGCATGAAAGAATCATCGCTTGTGAAAGTAGATATTCTTATTAATGGCGATAACGTTGATGCTCTTTCAGCTCTTATCCACAAAGACAATGCTTATACAATAGGTAAAAAGATTTGTGAGAAGTTAAGACAACTTATCCCTCGCCAGCAATTCGATATTGCAATACAGGCAGCCATAGGAGCTAAGATTATTTCTCGTGAAACAGTGAAAGCTCTTCGTAAGGATGTAACAGCAAAATGTTATGGAGGAGATATCTCTCGTAAACGTAAGTTGCTAGAAAAACAAAAGAAAGGTAAGAAGAAGATGCGTCAGATTGGAAATGTAGAAATTCCACAATCGGCATTTATGGCTGTTCTTAAGCTAAACGATTAAACTAATT
>CAZIYK010000233.1:0-3257 GCA_964543445.1 uncultured Flavobacteriales bacterium | reverse complement strand
TGTAGAAATAATTTTGAAACGGAGTGTTAGAGTCAATACAATTAATTTTAATCCTCCAATAGGCTTTCAATTGATCTTCTATCAACATTAAGTCCTTTCTTGAAATCGCTAACTGTTACTCCTGTTTCTTTTTTGAATTGACTTGAAAGATATTGAACGCTACTATAGTCCATCATGTATGCTATTTCGGATAATGTATATTCTCCTATGGTAATAAGTTCTTTTATACGTTCTATTTTATTTGATATGATGAATCTTTCAAGAGTTGTATTTTCATGCTTAGAGAAGAGTTTGGATAATTGCTGATAACTCATATTTAATTTTTCAACTAAATAATCAGATTTCTGAACCATAGAATTTACGTTGTTCATCTGATGAATTAGTTCTACTACAGCTAGTTTTGTTTTTTCTACAATTTGTTTCTCTCTACTTATAATTAAGCCGAAACCTTCTTTTTTAAGGACATTATCTATATCGGTTAAAGCAATACTTTTACTGTCGTAGAATACTTCAGCATAACCAAGCTTTATGTTTTCTACTCTAATATTATTATTCTCTAAAATTATCTTAACTAACCTCAAACAACATTCACAAATCATATTTTTGATGTGAAGCGATGTTTTATATTCCCTTTTTTCGTTCATTTTGCGATAATAGTTAGCTTTTATAGGATAAAAATATTGACTATAGATGTCGTTCATGGTTAAAATTATGTTAATACTTCAAAAACATACTTGTTCATAGGTATAAAAATGTCATTTGTCAGTTTTATTTAAGTCGGGCATCATTATATTTTACCTTCTATATATGATTAGGTATTTTTGAAAAAAACTAATTATATAACATATGCAAAATTTCAACAAATTTAAAAATTTCAATTCCGACTTGCCGGCAGGTTTAGTCGTCTTTTTAGTATCACTCCCTCTTAGTTTAGGGATAGCATTAGCCTCAGGAGCACCAATATTTTCAGGTATTATTTCAGGAATAATTGGAGGTATTATTGTAGGTGCTTTAAGTGGTTCTCCATTAGGCGTTAGTGGCCCTGCTGCTGGACTTGCAGTTATAGTAATGGTAGCCATTCAACAGTTTGGTTTCGAGGCTTTCTTGGCTGCAGTAGTAATTGCTGGAGTAATTCAATTAATACTTGGATATGCTAAGGCAGGAATAATTGGCTATTTCTTTCCTACTTCGGTAATTGAAGGAATGCTTACAGCCATTGGAATTTCAATTTTCTTGAAACAAATTCCTCACGCCTTTGGCTATGACAATGATTACCAGGGCAACCTTGATTTCTGGAATCATGATGGAACAAACACTTTTACCGAATTAGCTAAAATGGTTGATCATATCAACCCTGGAGCAATGATTATTACAGCGCTTTCTTTGGTAGTTCTTATTTTATGGGAGAAAGATTTTATCAAGAAACAAAGTTTTACCAAATTTATAAAAGGACCTTTAGTTGTTGTAATTATCGGTATAGTATTAAATGTTGTATTTTCAGCATATTTCCCAAGTTTAGCTATCAGTAAAGATCATTTAGTAAATATCCCGATCGTAGATTCGTTGAGTGGATACGCTAATCTTCTTGTATTACCAGATTTCAATGCCTTCACACGACCTGAAATTTGGACAATAGGTGTAACTATTGCAATTGTTGCTAGTTTGGAAACATTATTGTCGGTAGAAGCTGCAGACAAGATGGATCCTTACAAACGTGTTACCCCAACTAACAGAGAACTTAAAGCTCAAGGTATTGGTAATATTATTGCTGGTTTTGTAGGAGGTATTCCTGTAACTCAAGTAATTGTACGAAGCTCGGTAAATATTCAATCAGGAGGAAAAACTAAAATGTCAACAATTTTTCATGGTGTATTAATTGTTTTAAGTGTAGTTTTACTTCCAAGCGTTTTAAATATGATTCCTTACGCTGCACTTGCTGCCATCTTATTACAAGTAGGATATAAGTTAGCTAGTCCTAAGTTGTTTGCTCATATGTATTCGCTAGGTAAGTATCAGTTTATACCTTTTATAGTTACCGTAGTAGCAGTAATTTTTACTGATTTATTGACGGGAATAATTGTAGGTATGGGAGTAGCTATATTCAACATATTGATGGCAAATTATAGAACTCCTATGATTATGGAAGATCAGAAAGTGGGTAACAAATGTGTTAAACTTACTTTATCTCAGGAAGTATCTTTCCTAAACAAAGGAGGTTTAAGACAAACATTAGATCATATTGAACCAGGTACAAAACTTATAATTGACGCTTCAAAATCTATAAGTATAGATTATGACATTATTGAAGTGATAGAAGCTTTCAAAGAGAAAGCAAAACATTCAGATATTGAATTAGAAGTTATTGGTATTTCTCATAGAATGCCAAAAAATCAATTCAATATGATGAAAATGGTAATTAACGATTCTAAAAAATGAGCTATGGCTATAATAGATAAATACGTACAAGAAATTCTAACTCCCGATCAGGTAATAGAGTTACTGAAAAAAGGTAATGAAAGATTTGTAAATGATGAATTACGAAATATTAAAACAGATCACGTTCTTGAACTAACAAAAGAAGGACAGCATCCTATCGCAGCTGTTTTAGCATGTATGGATTCAAGACTACCGATAGAGAGAATTTTTGACAAAACAATTGGCGAATTATTTGCATTCCGTACTCCTGGCAACGTAGTAGGAACAGATACTATTGGAGGTATGGAATATGCTGCAGTAGTTGCAGGAACAAAACTATTTGTAGTTATGGGACATACGCATTGTGGAGCTGTAAGTGCTGCAATTAAAGGTACAGAACTAGACAATTTGAACTGTGCATTAAGTAAAATTCAACCTGCTGTAGAATCTCAAGCTGATAATTTTGAAATTGCATCACTAGAAAATTTAGAATATCTGAATGCTGTAATTGATGCAAATACAATTAACCAGATTAATAAGATTAGAGAACAAAGCTCAATTTTAAGAGAACTTGAAGAAAAAGGTAAAATTAAAATTGTTGCAGCCATGTACGATATCGCTACAGGAATAGTAACTTTCCACTAGAAACAACTCTTACTTTTATTACAAAAGCCAAACTCTCAGTTTTTACTGGGTGTTTGGCTTTTAGTTTTTATAACATAATCCAAAAGTAAGGAGACACATAAGGTTGTTTATATTTTCAACTTACACGGTTTTCGCTATACTGTATATTTTCGTAAAGACGCAATGCATCACTCTGTTGAGTGATGTAAACTTTGCGT
>CAZIYK010000232.1:0-3273 GCA_964543445.1 uncultured Flavobacteriales bacterium | reverse complement strand
GTTAAGAACATTTGAGTACCGATAAGCATCATTGCTAGCGAAATATAAAACCAAGGATTGTCTGTTACAAGAATTGTGTCTAGTCCATGTTTGAGCCTGTAGAGTTTCATTATTCCTAAATACCCTGCGGCTCCAAAACCAAAAATGAACATCAAAACTCCCCAAGCTCCAAAGAAATGCATAGGTCGTTTTCCAAATTTACTTACAAACCAAATTGAAATTAAATCTAAGAAACCATTGAGGAATCTTTCTATTCCGAATTTAGTAACTCCGTATTTACGTGCTTGGTGTTGTACAACTTTTTCATCAATTTTATTAAAACCAGCCGATTTTGCAAGTATAGGGATGTAGCGATGCATTTCGCCATACACATCAATATTCTTAACTACTTTTTGGTCGTATGCTTTAAGTCCGCAGTTAAAATCGTGTAGATACACTCCCGAAGTTTTACGAGCAGCCCAATTAAATAATTTAGTTGGTACTGTTTTGGTTATAGGATCGTAACGTTTCTTTTTCCAACCAGAGATAAGGTGCATCTTATCTTCTTTAATCAGTTTATACAACTCAGGAATTTCGTCAGGGCTATCTTGCAAATCAGCATCCATAGTTATTACAACATCACCTTTAGTTACCTTGAAGGCAGCGTTAAGAGCTTGAGATTTACCGTGATTAGTCCTAAACTTAATTATCTTAACTTCTTTGTGTTTTTCTGCCAAAGATTTTAAAATGGAGAAAGATTCATCAGTGCTACCATCATCAACATAAATAATTTCGTATTCAAAATTATTTTCTTTCATAACACGAGCAATCCATTCATACAATTCTATGATAGATTCTTCTTCGTTTAATAAAGGTATAACTACTGATATGTCCATTTTCGAAATTTAATTGCGGGCAAATGTACCAAAATTTATTTCTAAAATGACGGGTTGTCTTTCTTTGTGAAAAAACCTGTACCTAGTGAAAGAATCAAGCCACTAACTGCACTTCCAACAATAGCTAGAGGAATAGAAATGGTAGGAGACATCATTTTTCGTGTAATATCAAGAGCCATATCTATTTGTGCTTGTTGCATATTTGGATTTGTATCAACCATTTGCTCTTCAACTTTCAGTAACGTTTTTTCAATGAAATCTGGTTCTATATAAAGCATAAAAATAATATTGTAAATAGCAGAAATTATTCCTGCAATTACAGCAATTGTTACACCTATTTTAACAGCCTCACTTAGACTTAAAAAACCTCCATTTTGATTATCCCTATAGTCTTTTTGGTAGTAGAAAAAGAAGAATGCCATTATTGCATAAGATATCCAACCTATCCATGGATTATCTAAACGATCTACATCTATACTGTATGTGATAATTGAAATAAGAACTAAAATACCACCTAATATTACACCTGGATTTAATGAGTATTTACCTATTGATATTTTATTTTCCATCGAATTAAAGATTTTAAGTTATTGAACAAATATAATGAAGCATTTCAAACTTATGTATTAATGGATGAAAAATAAGATGATATTATTTTGAATAAATAGTTACATTTATAGCTGTTAAAAATATGAACAATGAGAAAATTATCATTATTAGTTGCGTTTTTATTCGCTCAGCAAATTAATGCTCAGGAAGTACAAATTCCGAAATCGTATTCAAATATTAGTCACAATTCCAAAGGGGAGCTTGTTTTTAATCTCGATGGCAAAAAACATGTAGAAAGTATAGATAAATCGAAAGCTACCTTGCAGAATTTACAAGGAAATCCTACTGGTACAGAAAATGGAATAAGTCTTGATTTTGGAGGAGCAGTGGACGAAGGATTAGTTTACTACGGTTTTATTCCTTATCAGGATATGAAATATCCTATTCCTGTGTTTTTCAAAAGAACAGCTAAAATTGAAGGAGGAAAAGCTGAAATTAACCTGATGAAAATGAAGGGTAGATACGATATGATTTCGTGGTACGAAAATAAATATGGTACACTTGGATATAGAGTTCAGGGTAAAAAAGGTAAACTTGTTTACGAGGGAACAATATCGTTTGAGGGTAACGGTCCTTTTAAGATAGCCGATGGAATTATTGAAGGTCCTGCTGTGGCAATTACAAAACCTACTTCTGTAATTTTAAGAGTTAAAACTAATAGGAATACTACGGTAGAAGTATTTGTTGATGGTAAAGAAATTAAGTCGGAAGGTACGCTTCACGAAATTGAGATAAAAGGTTTAGAGCCAGATACCGACTATGATTATAAAATTAAAGTAGGTAAACAGGAACAAAATTACAGTTTCAAAACTGCTCCAAATCCTGGTTCTAGAACAGAGTTTAGTTTTGCTTATGCTAGTGATTCTCGAGCAGGAGCAGGAGGAGGAGAGAGAAACCTAGGAGGTACAAATTACTATATGGTTAAGAAACTTGTTGCTTATGCTAAGATGAAAGATGTAGCCTTTATGCAATACACAGGCGATTTGATTACGGGATATCAGTCTAATCCTGAGATAATGAAAGCAGAGTATGCTTGTTGGAAGAAAGCAGCTGAACCTTGGGCTCATTATTTTCCAATTATTCCTGCGATAGGAAATCACGAATCATTAACTCGTAAGTTTGAGTTCGAAGGATTGGATTGGCCTATCGGTATAGATAGATTCCCATTTGAAACAGAGTCTATGGAAGCAATTTTTGCAGGTGAATTTACTCTTCCAACAAACGGACCAGATAGCGAAGATGGTGCTTATTACGATCCATCGCATAAAACAACAGATTTTCCATCGTACAAAGAAAATGTTTATTACTATACTTACGACAATGTAGCAATGGTAGTACTTAACAGTGAGTATTGGTATGCACCACGAATGAAATCTTATCCACAAACTTCGGGTAATTTCCACGGTTATTTAATGGAGAATCAGGTTAAGTGGTTGAAGAAAACACTAGCTAAGTTGGAAAAAGATAAGAATATAGATCACATTTTTGTAACTCAACATACTCCAACTTTCCCTAATGGAGGTCACGAAAAAGACGCTATGTACTACGATGGAGATAATAGTGTAAGAGCTATTGTAGCGGGGAAACCTGTAAAAAAAGGAGTGATAGATGTGAGAGATGAATATTTAGATTTACTAATAAATAAATCTTCTAAAGTTAGAGCAATTCTTACAGGTGATGAGCACAACTATGCAAGAACCGAGATAGGTCCTAATACAAATATTTATCCTGAAGGATGGAAAGGAAAAAGAGTTAAACTTTCTAGAACTATTCATCAAATAAATAATGG
>CAZIYK010000231.1:0-3276 GCA_964543445.1 uncultured Flavobacteriales bacterium | reverse complement strand
CGGATGTTGATTTAATTAACGAAATAATAGAAGAAGATTCTGCAATGGCAGAGACGTTGAGTGATGAGGTTCAGATAATAAAAGCTCAAGTGATTATGGCTGTAAGGCACGAATTAGCTGTAAATGTAATTGATGTATTAGCAAGAAGAACAAGGGCTTTGTTTTTAGATGCAAAGGAGAGCATCAGAATAGCTCCAGAAGTAGCCTCATTGATGGCCAAGGAAATGGGAAAAGATAAAGATTGGGAAACAAAGCAAGTTGAAACTTTTAATAGTATAGCTAGTGGATATATTTTACATTGAATTAGTAAGTAGTTGAATAGTAAATGGGTAATTTTAAATCAAACTAACTACAGTATTAGAATTTTAAAATAAAAATTATGTTCAAATTCTTAAAAGCACCACCTCACAAGCCTTTAATGGACGAATCTAAAATTGATTCAACATATAAAAGATTGAGGATTCAGGTATTTGCAGGTATATTTTTGGGGTATGCTGGATACTATCTTATTAGAAAGAATTTTGCTTTAGCAATACCTGATTTGGTGGAATTAGGATTTTCTAAAACAGAGTTAGGACTGGCTTTGTCCTTTTTAGCTGTTTCATATGGAGTCAGCAAGTTTGTAATGGGCAATGTGTCAGATAGAAGTAATGTACGCTACTTCTTACCATTAGGATTGTTGCTTTCGGCCATAACCATGATAGTTATGGGAGTAATGCCATGGGCTACAAGTTCTATAGCTATAATGTCAGTTTTATTATTCTTAAATGGATGGTTTCAAGGAATGGGTTGGCCTCCTTCAGGAAGAACAATGGTTTATTGGTTTACTATAGAAGAGCGGGGTACTAAAATGTCTGTTTGGAATATTGCACACAACATTGGAGGTGCGGTAATGCCGTTACTAGCAATACTTGGAGTTGAGTTGTTTTCTGATTGGCATGCGAAATTTTATTTCCCTGGAATGATAGCGATTATTGTTGCTATTATAGCATTTATTCTTCTTAGAGATAGACCTAGATCGGTAGGATTGCCAACTGTAGAAGATTGGAAAGGATGTGAGAAATGTGAGAAGGATGCTGAAGAAGAGGTTAATGTATCTGCCATGGATATTTTCAAAAAACATATTCTTCCCAATAAATTACTTTGGTCAATTGCGTTAGCAAATGCGTTTGTTTATTTGGTTCGCTATGGAATTCAAGATTGGGCGCCACTCTATTTAACGCAAGTAAAAGGTTTTACTGAAGAAGCTAGTAGTTGGTCGTATTCTGCTTTTGAAATTGCTGCTATTCCTGGTACTATTTTAAGCGGTTGGCTTAGTGATAAAGTTTTCAGAGGTAAACGCGGACCTGTTAGTATCATTTATATGATTCTTATAGTAGTCGCAATATTTGTTTATTGGAAAAATCCTGTGGGATATCCTATGGTAGATAATATTTGTTTGATATCTATAGGTTTCTTGATTTACGGACCAGTTATGTTGATAGGTCTTCACGCATTAGATTTGGTAAACAAGGTGGCAGCTGGTACTGCAGCAGGTTTAACAGGTTTGTTTGGTTATTTCTTGGGAACATCTATTCTCGCAAATATTGTGGGGGGATATGTAATTGAGAATTATGAGTGGAATGGATATTTTATAATGATGATTATTGCTAGTTTGGTGTCCATTGTTCTTATAGGAATGACCATTAAAAAAGATAAATAACTAATGTTTTAGTATTGTTACAATGAAAAAAATAGCCACATATATATTGGTATTATCAAGTTTGTACGGATGTGATGGAAGTAAGTCCCAATTCCAGAATCCTAGTGCTACCGAGACAAAAGAATTGAATGAAGCGAATTTATCGATTAGAGATTTGGTGAGTAAAAATATTGTTATTGCCCATAGAGGTTCAGTTTATTGGGCTCCCGAAGAAACAGAACCTGCTTTTAGATGGGCTAGAAACATTGGAGCTGATTATTTAGAGCTCGATGTGCAGATGACAAAGGATAGTATTTTAGTTGCTCTGCACGATAATACTTTGCTACGAACATCAAATGTTAGAGATGTTTTTCCTGATTTAGAGAAACCTACAACCAACGATTTAACTTTAAAGCAACTGAGAAGTTTAGATTTTGGTTCTAAGTTTAATAAGAAATATCCTGATAGAGCTAGAGAATCTTATGTGGGTACAAAAATCCTGACTTTGCAAGATGTAATAATGATTGCTGAAGGTTATCATATAAAGAAATACGAAAATGGAGAGCCAGAAAAAGTTTTGATTAATGGTGTTTGGAATGGTAAATATGAATACGAATTAGATCCAAAGGATAATAAAAACAGACCAGGTATTTATGTAGAAACTAAAAAGCTTCATCTTGAAGAGCTTTTAGCTAAAGAACTTAAAGAATACGGTTGGTTGATGACTGACAATCCTAAGGAAATAGAAACATTCAAAGGTAAAGTTGGAATTGCCAATACAGATGCAAGGCTTATTCTTCAAACTTTCTACAAGCGAAGTATAACTAAGTTAAATCAGAATTTGCCAGGTATTCCAAAATGTTATCTAATATGGGGGCCAGATTTTAGAAATAATGTAGAAATAAAAGATAAAGCAAAATTAGATTCGGTTATTAAGAAAAGTTACATAGAAGCAATAAACTTTTGTGTAGATAATGATGTGCAAATTATAGGAAGTAGCATTACAGGAGAACCTAATGATTACGAAGAACTCACAGCTCCTTGGATGGTAGACCTTGTTCATAAATCGGGAATGATTGTTCATCCATATACTTTTAATACAACCAGAGATTTTGAACTTTATGGCAATAATGTTGATGGTGTTTTTACCAATAGAGCCGATTTAGCATTAATCTTTTATAATAGAATGAAAAAGAATATTTCGGTTGAGGTATTAGAAGATTTGGGTTATTAGCAAGGGGTTGGTCTTTCATGAAATAATCGTGTAAGTTATTGTAAATCAGTGAGATTTTTATTAAATTATATGTCCTCTATTTTTCTGAGGTATAGAATCTAATATTAATTTCTAAATACATTTATATGAGAAAAATTTACACGATATTTTTTATGGTAATGATTTCTGTATTGTCTTATGGACAAAATGTAGGAGACATTATTATTACAGAAATAATGAATAATCCATCTGGAGCAGATGGTGGAAAAGAATGGTTCGAAGTTTATAATACAACAGAAGCAGACATAAACTTAAAAGACTTTAAAATTAAGTATGGCTCAAAAACCACATCCAATCATAAAATAAAATCTGATTTGATTGT
>CAZIYK010000230.1:0-3277 GCA_964543445.1 uncultured Flavobacteriales bacterium | reverse complement strand
CGCCTTTATACTCTACCACAAGAAATGCTTTTTTGAATCCTAGTTTTCTTACCTCTTTTTTAAACTGCAAAGCATCTTTATAATTAGAAAAAACACCCAACGAATATTTTTTAAAACCTGACTCATCTGTTTCAATCAACGATATGTTTTGTGGTACATATCCTTTTAATTCAAATGATTTGAAAGCTCCAATCTGCACTTTGTACACAAGGTCTGGCAATTCATTTTCTTCTTCTATGGCCGACAACTTACTTTTTAAGCTATTTATCTCTGCTTTATAACTAGCATTTTCCTTTTCAAGATTAGAAACAACCAACTCTTTAGATTCTTTTTCTTTAGAACTCAATCCTGAACAAGGAACATACATATAAACAAAAACAAGAGCTATAATCAATAGAGCAATAATTGCAAATAAGGCATACTTTGTAGTGTTAAACTTATCTATATCGGAAGAATTTTTCTTTTTAAGAGAATTTAACTCTTTAGAGAGTTCTTCATTCTTTGCTTCTAATTTTTCTACTTCCGATAATAAACTTGCAATTTTTTCTTTGGCTTCAGGAGGAAAATATGTCATCTTAAAAAATTGTAGGTTAGTTTAAATATTTCCGATTACTAAATATAACACTATTCTAATTCTCGAGGATAAATCAAATAATATTTTTTCATAGCTTCTGAGATTGCAGAAACACTCTGTTGGTCTGGCGAAAATGCAATATCTTGTACTTCTCCATTTTTCTTGAGTAAGTAAATACTATCGCTCCCCTTTTTATATGCGTTATTTTCTACTTTACCAGTAATCACATAATTATCAGCCTCCTCGTAACTAATTTTAAATAATTCTGAGATTTTTATTTTTAGTTCGTCAACGTGATTACTATCAATTTCACTTTCTCCTAATTCTATTTTCAGCAACCTTCTATCAACCAATCTTCTTGACAGGTCAGACAATATTTTATCTTTGTTATTTGTCCATTCTTTAATAGCTCCAAACACATCGTAATCATCAAGTTTAGAAAAAACTTCTAAATCTTCAACATCAAACTCCCTTTCTTCTTTGCGATTCAAGAAATAACTTAAAGCAGAACTTGAAAACAACACTTCTCCAGATAAACTTAACTTTCTAGCCCTTTGCAAAACTTTTGTCAGAAGATTTTCTGAAACAATTACAGTTTTATGAAGATAAACTTGCCAATACATCAACCTACGAGCAACCAAAAATTTCTCAACAGAATAAATCCCTTTATCGTCGATAGCCAAATTATCATTAGCCACATTAAGCATGGCAATAAGTCTTTTTGAATTTACCGAACCTTCTACTACTCCTGAATAAAACGAATCACGATTTAGGTAATCCAACCTATCCATATCTAATTGAGAAGAAATTAACTGATGAAGAAACTTCTTTTTATAATTATTCTTGAAAATCTCTATTGCCAAATCTAATTTCCCATCAAATTCAATATTTAGTTTTTCCATAAAACGCACGGTAATCTCCTCGTGGCTAATTATTGGAATTATGCTGTATTCCAAAGCATGAGAATAAGGTCCGTGACCAATATCGTGCAGAAGAATTGCAATTAAAGTAGACAATTCTTCGTCATCGGTAATTTTATGTCCCTTGAAACGCAATACTTCTATAGCTTCTTTCGTTAGATGCATAGCTCCAATAGCGTGATGGAATCGTGTATGGTGTGCTCCAGGATACACATTCGATGTCAATGCAGTTTGACTAATACGTCTTAAACGCTGAAAATACTTATGTTCTATTAAATCAAATATAAGTTCGTCGGTAATAGGGATAAAACCATAAACAGGGTCGTTTATAATTTTTAATTTATTTCTATCAGTGTTATTAGCTATCAATGCAAAAGAATTTTAAATTCGTAATACAAATTTAATGTTTATACAGTAAGAAAATGGCAGAAATCAAAATATTATGGGTCGATGACGAAATCGAACTTTTAAAACCACATATAATCTTTCTTGAGAAGAAGGGATATACCGTAGATACTTGTACTAACGGTACCGATGCAGTAGATAAGATTGATCAAGAACGATTTGATATTGTATTCCTCGATGAAAATATGCCTGGTATTTCAGGACTAGAAACTTTAATGATAATTAAAGAAAAGCTCCCTACTCTACCTATAGTTATGATAACTAAGAGTGAGGAAGAGTTAATTATGGAAGATGCAATTGGTTCGCAGATTTCTGATTATTTAATTAAACCTGTAAATCCTAATCAGATTCTTTTGAGTTTGAAAAAGAATTTGGATACATCTCGTTTGGTTTCCGAAAAAACTACATCTAACTATCAACAAGAGTTCCGTAAAATATCTATGGACCTAATGGATGTAAGAACTTATGAAGATTGGGTTGCAATCTATCGTAAACTTCTTTATTGGGAATTAGAATTAGAAAAGATTCAAGATGAAGGAATGATACAGATTCTTGAAACTCAGAAAAAGGAAGCTAATTCTCTTTTCTTCAAATTTGTGAAAAACAATTACGAAGATTGGTTTTATGAAGATGAGAAACCAGTTATGTCTCACACTGCTTTCAAGGAGTTTATTTATCCTAAAATGAAAGAAGGAGAACGTTCTGTTTTGTTGATGATAGATAACTTACGTTACGATCAATGGAAAATTATGGAGCCATTGATTCACGAATATTATCAAACAGTTAAAGAAAATTCTTATTACGCAATACTTCCTACAGCTACACAATATGCACGTAATGCATTTTTTGCTGGGTTAATGCCTTTAGAAATTGAGCGTCGTTTTCCTGATAAATGGCTTAACGATACAGACGAGGGTGGAAAAAATATGTTTGAGAAGGATTTCCTTTTAGATCAGATTAAAAGATTAGGATTACAGATAAATGTAAATTACACTAAGATTTCAAGTTTAGCTCAAGGGAGAAAATTTGTAGATAATTTCAAAAATATTACTACAAGCAATCATTTTACAGCTGTTGTTTACAACTTCGTAGATATGCTTTCGCATTCTCGTACAGAGATGGAAGTGATAAAAGAATTAGCATCTACCGACAAATCGTACAGATCGCTTACTCTTAGTTGGTTTAAGAATTCTCCATTGTTCGACATTATAAAAATGGCGGCTAAATCAGGATTAAAACTTTATGTAACTACCGATCATGGTACAATTAATGTAAACAATCCTACTAAACTAGTTGGCGACAAAAACACAAGTTTAAATCTTAGATACAAGCAAGGTAAAAGTTTGTCATACCAAAAACGTGATGTTTATGCTGTACC
>CAZIYK010000229.1:0-3290 GCA_964543445.1 uncultured Flavobacteriales bacterium | reverse complement strand
CTCATTCCTGTCCAACGAAAAGATTTCATACCCAAGCTACCCATATAGTAAGTTGTGGTTGCATGACCTATTTTATCCATCTGCAACCAATTGGAATTGTCGTTGATGAAATGGAAACTACTACGAGGATAATCTTTGTACCAAAGCTCGTTAAGGCCAATAAGTGTAACTGCCCCTACTCCTACCGTGGTTCCAACAGCTATATTTCTTCTCGATAAATTTAAAGTATCTGATTTTTCGAAAAAGCTTTGAGCAGAAACGTTTTCCGACAATAAAATAGCTAATATCAGAAATAACCCTCTAATAAATTTCAACACTATTTTTTGATATTTTGTTTGTTGAGCCATGCTTGATATTTTCTAGCATTGATATTGTGCTGACGCAAACTTTTAGAAAACACATTGTAACCAGGTTTATCTACAGATGCATTCATGTAGAAATAAGAATTCTTTTGATAATAAAGAACATCATCTATAGCATCTTTTTCTGGAATTGAAATTGGTCCTGGTGGTAATCCGCTATTTTTGTATGTATTGTATGGTGTATCTAACTGAAGATCTTCGTACAATAAACGGTTTCTTTTTATAGTGAAATTAGATTCCTTTTCAATAGCATATAAAACTGTAGGACACGACTCTAATCGCCAATTATTATTCAACCTATTCATATACAAACCAGCAATTATCTTCCTTTCGCTTTTCTTTGATGTTTCTTTCTGAACTATCGAAGCTAGAATACTAACCTCCATTGGCGTAAGTTTTATTTCCTTAGCTCTTGCCAATCTTTTTTCGTTCCAAAACTTTTTGTACTCTTTAAGCATTCGGTTTACAAAAGATTCAGCCGAAGTATTCCAATAAACATAATATGTATCAGGAATAAATATTGCAGGCACAGTTTCCTTCGTTAATTTATTCTTTTTCAAAAAATCATCGCTATAAACATAATTTAGTATCTCTAATGAATCAGCAGCAATTTGCTTACTCACCTTACCTGCTACCTCTTCTACTGAATTAGCATAATTAAAAACCAACTTAACTTCAACCTGATTTCCCGACCTTAAAAGATCTACTAACTCTACATTAGACCAATCATTCTTAATCCTATACTTACCTGGTTTTATCAACTTTGGATATTTCTTTAACTCTGCAACTTGGATAAAAGATGAAACATTATTCAAATAAGGTTTCAACGTGTCAAGTACCTCGTTAAAATCGGCTTCAGAACGAATATAAACATAAGCTTTATCAGAACCTTTAATCTCTACATTTGGCATATAAAACCTGTTGTAGAAATACGCACCTACTCCAACACCCAACACTAACAATAAAACTATTGCTATAATTATTTTTTTCATATTCAATTATTAATCAATAAAACAAATATACATTAACTTGCTATGCAGATAAACATGTTATAGTCAACATAGAAAAATCCCACACTAGTTTAAATCTAGTAAAAACTGCATAGTATCAACCCCATCAGCATACTCCCATAAACTAGGATGCTGAGAATCTCCAAATTTAACTTCTCCTTCTATCCAATTATTATTTCCTACTACACATTGTATTTTATCTAAATCAGATTGAAGTCTGTTTTTCAACAATTCAGCATTATCATAATACTCATAAAACATTGTTGCAATAGGACTTCCATAACTAACATCTTCTTTTAGCATGAAGAAACCATTTTCAATAAGTTTAAATTCGCTCATTAAATATACCGCCTTATTGTAATCGTAATTATTAGCATATTTAGCGTGATTTATAACATCTTTAAAATCAAATATTGCTTTAAATAAATTGTCGAAATCATAATTACGAGGAACAAACAATTTAGAAACACTTCGGCATCCAAGCCCAAAATATCTAAAAATATCTTCACCAAGATTTTTTAATTCTTCTTCAGTTTCATTGCCTGTAAGCACAGCAACAGAATTTCTATTCTGACGAATTATAGCCGGATAGTCCTTAAAGTAATAATTGAAGTAACGGGCCGTATTATTGCTACCTGTGGCAATTACAGCGTCAAACCCTTCTAATTTTTCATTTGTGAATTTTATTTTACCTTCAAATTCTGGCTCCACATCTTTTAGAAATGAAGCTATCATTGGGAAGAATTGCTTGTCGTTAGACGATAATTTAGCAACAACACTATGACCACTCATCAATACGGTAAGGAAATCGTGAAAACCTACTAAAGGGATATTTCCTGCCATTATCAATCCAATACTTTTTGGATAATCAACCTCTTTTGGATAAGCCGACATCCACTTATTTAGATTTTCGGTTGTCAACAAATTAGACCATTCTTCGAAAGCAAACAATACATTTTCTTTTGTAAACCAACCGTTATGATGAACCGCCTTGTTAATCTGAATTTCAAAATCATCAAAATATTTTTCATTTACAGCCAAGTTTTTCTTCTCAATTCCTGTTTGTTTAAATTGACTTAAAAATTCACCTAACTTGGCAAATGCTGATATTCGTTTATCTCTGTTCATCTTTATTGCTGATGTATCGTTTTATTTTCTATTGTGTGCAAAAGTATGAATTTAACTTTTGATATCTTTATCTAAAGATATGTTAAGGTAACAAATAGGCTATTCTTTTTAAATTTTTACGATATTGCAAAAATATACGCAACAAGTATTTTTAATATAATTTTGTAGATAATACATATTTTATCACACGTAGCACGAACTATAGCATGAGACCCGATTTCTCTGATTTAAAAATAAACTCAAAAAAGACGAATTCAGATACAGAAAGCAATCAAAATGATTGGATAAATTCTGAGGGTATCCCTTTAAAAAAACATTTTACAAAGGACGATATAAAAGATGCTGAACATTTACAGTTTGCTGCTGGATTTCCTCCTTTCACAAGAGGAATTCATAGTACAATGTACGTTACAAATCCTTGGATGATTAACCAAAAAGAGAGACCTTCTTTTATCGAAAATGAAAGTCCTTATTATAAAAACAACATTACAACTGACAAAGAATACGTTTATATAAATTACGATGTAGCTACTCTACAAGGTTACGATTCAGATAATCCAATAATTTCTGATAGTGTTGGAAAAACAGGGATTGCTATTGATTCCATAATTGATATGGAGATATTGCTAGACAAAATACCACTAGATAAGATATCAATGTCTATGCCCACAACTGGAGCTATATTACCAATTATGGCTTTTTATATTGCAGCAACAAAAAAACGAGGCATAGCTTTAGAGAAACTTAGTGGTACAATCCAGAACAATTTACTTAAAGATTTTTTGGTTGA
>CAZIYK010000228.1:0-3330 GCA_964543445.1 uncultured Flavobacteriales bacterium | reverse complement strand
TGAGCAACAATAATATAGTCTAAATCGTTTTTGTCAATACCAGCATTTTCAATCGCTCTTTCACCAGCAATTCTACCCATATCAGAGTTAACCATATCGTGATCTGCCCATCTTCTTTCCTCGATTTCGGTGATAGCTACAAATTTTTCAATGATTTCTTCAGTTGGTCTGTCAAGAGGAACACCTGATGCATCGTAAAAAACTTGGTCTAAAAAATCGGAATTCTTAACCACGTTGTCTGGTAGAAAGTGTCCTGATCCTATAATTACTGAGTTAAGATATTTTTTCATTTTGATATATTATTTATCTACTAATATTGTGTCGTTATATTTTACCGCATCCCAACATGCTTGCTCTGCATGATAAATTTGTTCGTCGGAAATTATTCTATTGTGATCTATATTTAGTTTAATAATGGTAACAATAGGACCATAAATCAAACCAATTATAGTGTACAATGGAAGGTGTTTTATATATTTCTTTTTCTTTCCTTCTAAAAAGAACAAAAGAACAGGAGAAATAATTCTCATACTTTCCGAACGAGTTAGAGTGCTAACATATGGTGCATACCTGTGCTGCTCTATAAAAATTAAATCTTTAGGATGTTTACGATAATAGTTTATCATATTAATCCATAGAACTTTAAAGCGTTCGTGATAAGGTGCAGATTCATCATAGTTGCAGTACATTGCTTTAATGATGCGTCGTTGAATTTCTATAAAGAGCTCATTAATAAGTTCTTTTTTGTTTTTGAAGTAACGATAGATAGTCCCTGCTCCAATCTCTGCTTTTTCAGCAATTAGAGATATTGGAGTACCATGAAAACCATTCTCTGAAAGCAATTCCAAAGTGGTATCTAGTATCAGCGTTTTCTTATCTATTTTTTTAACTTCTAGTTCCATGAAATCCATTTCGGAATGAATGTTCATTCCGCTGCAAAAGAAGTGATTTTTTTATTATGTACAAAGTTAATTAGTTACTATTTTGAAAATAAAAAGCCTGTATGTTGATTCATACAGGCTTAATAATTGTTGTTGTTTATAACAAAAGGTTATGATTTTTCTAGAAAATCTATTTTTGTTTTAAAAGGTTGTCAATCATTGGTCTTATTTGGTTAGACGAAGGACGAGGAGCATTAACATCTACAATGTTTCCTTCTCTATCAATCATCATGAATCTAGGAATTCCCATGATATTGTTTCCTTTAACAATTTCTGAATTCCAAGCTTCTTTAGCGTGAAGTTGAGTCCAATCGTAATTGTGCTCACTTAACATTTTTTTCCAAGCAGCTTCGTTAGTATCAACAGAAACACTTACAAAAACGATATCCTTATTTTTATAATCTTTTACAAGTTTTACTAATTCAGGAATCTCAGCTTTACAAGGTCCACACCATGTAGCCCAAACATCGATATAAACATATTTTCCTTTGAAATCAGCAAGAGAATGTTCTTTTCCGTTAATGTCAGGATAAGACCATTGTACTGCAGGTTTACCTTTTCTTAAATTTTCAAATGAATTATATTTCTCATCAATTTTTTTCTGGTAAAAACTGTCTGTATTTACCTTGCTGTATGCAGCGTATATTTTATCTCTATCTTCCTCACCAACATTAGTGATACTACGATCTACAGTTTTGAAGAAAATAGGGTTTTTAACTTCGTGAGATTTAATTTTAGTGTCTAGCCATAAAATTATTTTAGGAAGAATATCGCTATTAGCATTCTTTGCTTCAGGGAACTCTTCAATAAATTTACGCTCGTACATGCTACCAATAAACTTGATATAATTTTCTGATTTAGCGTAATCAGCTCTATCTACTATTGCAGCTTCCATTTCTTTATTAGCAGCCTCAGGTAATTTAGCTTCTTCTTTTGTGAAATACTGATGATAAGGAGCATACATAGTATAGTAAGATAATTGCTCATATTTTACATCAACATTGTAAAGTTTAAGGAAAGTAGTATCTACATTTTCGTTCTTAGAATATTTTTCTCCAAGATCAACATAAAGTTGTTTTATAGAATCGCTTTTAGCAATGAATTGCTCAGGACCAAGTTTGAAAATAGCAGGGAAGTAGTTAAGCTCAAATGTTAATTGATCTCTATCGATAAGAAGTTGGTTTTCTTTTGCTCCTTCTCCTTTAAATTCTACAGACTTTCCAAAATCTTTTTTAGTAGTTTTTAGAGTTAAATCAGTGTTGTTAGTTAGATATAATGGAATATAACTTCTTCCTAAAACTAGTTTAGAGTATGTAGGAGCAGAATATTCTTTTTCGAATGTAAAATGACCTACAGAGTCTAGTTTTATAGTGTCAACATCTGTTTTACTCATTAAAAGTAATGTCTTATTGTTAAGACCATCGATAGTTCCACTAAGTTTAGCAGTAGGTGGTTGAACTGGTTCGCTTGTACACGCAAAAAGTGCAAGAGAGGTAATTAGTAATGAAAAATACTTATACATAATACTTTGTTTTTTAATAACTTCCGCTAAAGTAGAATAATTTGATATATCATTGTTTTAAAATAATGTTAAAAAATCTTTATGATTGTTACTGTTTCGATACATCAGCATAATAATACTTAACTTTAGATGATTAAGGATAAAGAAATTATACAAGAAACTTATGAAAACGTATTTAGTAAATAAAGGAGTAAAATCGTACATATCTTTTATGGTTGTGTTTGTTGTAATTTCAATTATCACAATTACATCTAGAGTTTTAGAATTAGATGATATTCAGAATGTATTTAAGCCTATGCTTATGCCGATTTTGATGTTGTTTCTTTTTGTAAACACTAAGCTAACAACGACTTTTTCTAAACTTCTATTTTTTGCTTTGCTTTTTTCAATGGCGGGCGATGTTTTTCTGATGCCTTATTTTGATATCTTTTTGTTTGGACTTGCTAGTTTTTTGGTAGCCCACATATTTTATATAGCAGCTTTTCTTAAAGAAAATAGTTTGTTAGCAGGGATTAAGAAGAATATGATTCTGGTTGTAATCCTAATTTTAGCCTATTTAGGTCTAATCTTTATTTTGGTTAGCAATATGCACAAGTCAGGAATTGACGATGTAATGATAGCTGCGGTTGTAGTTTATGCAAGTGTGATTACTGTAATGGTTATAACTACTATGGCTATGTATGGCAATAGACCTAGTATTCAATCAAAGCTAATGATGATGGGTGCAATATTGTTTATGCTTTCGGATTCGGTTATAGCAGTAAATAAATTTGTTTTAGAAATACCTTTATCTGGTTTGTGGATAATGACAACTTACACCTTAGCTCAATGGCTAATCACAGTAGGAGGAATACTAAAGGACAAAGG
>CAZIYK010000227.1:0-3337 GCA_964543445.1 uncultured Flavobacteriales bacterium | reverse complement strand
GCTACTATAAATGAAATAATTAGTTCTATAAAGAGTAGAAAATATACTTCTTCTAAGGACTTATTTACGCAAAATGGATATGAAACTTATTTACGACTTATGAAGTATGGTAATGCCAAAGTAATTGGTGATGGCGATTTACGTTTTATAAATTTTGGAGATAGAATCATATGTCGATCGGTACCAATGAGTTTCGATTTTAAGAGAAATAATCGTCAATTCATTGAAAATGTAGTTTTTGATATAAACAAAGACGGAAAAGTTGAAAACATTAATTTTGCTCTGTCTAAGATAGCATACGACGATATTATAGCTAAGGATATGTGGAAGGAATATGACCGTATGGTTATTGTCAATTTTATGGAGAATTATAAAACTGCTTATGCCTTAAAAAACATTGATTATATAGAAAAGGTTTATGCTGATGATGCTCTTATAATTACCGGCACTGTAGTAAAGCTTAAGAAAAATACAGAAAATAGGTATAAGGATAATGAGATTATAGTCTACAATAGGCAAACAAAACAATCGTTTATAAAAAATCTTAAATATCAATTTGCAAACAAAGAATATATAAATATCAAGTTTGAGAAAAGTAAAATTAGAAAGAGTGGAAAGAGAGGTGATGTTTATGGTATTCAAATCAAGCAGAGCTATTTTTCGTCGAACTATGGAGATATAGGTTATTTGTTTTTGATGATAGATTTAAACGATACAAAAAATCCTAAGATTGAAGTGAGAACATGGCAACCTCAAGAAGGTTTATCTGCACACGATTCACTATATGATTTATCTGATTTTTAGGGAGGTAATATGTAGGGAGACTACACGGATTAACGTAAAAAAGGTCGTTTTCATTGAGTTGAAAACGACCTTTTTTGCATCTATTTCTACTAATCTCTAGAAGCCCATTTGCTTCTCCAAGATTCTTGTTGGGCTTTGGTTTTAAAGGTCCAAGCTATTATTCTGCTCGACTTTGTGCCTTGTCCCATTTCTATGGTTTTGTATTCAAAAACTTTTGCATTTTTAAGAGCTTCGTATGCGCTGTTGAGGTTCGATTGTTTAGAAACTAAAGTAGTAAACCAAAGTACAGATTTAGAAAACTGACGGCTTTGACGAATCATGTCTCTAACAAATTTCTTTTCGCCACCCTTACACCAAAGTTCCTGATTTACACCGCCAAAGTTGAGTTTTGCTTCTGTAACTTTTTTCTTGTGCAGACTACTTAGCTTACGTAACGATCCTTTTTTAGCTTCTTCAGCTGATGCATGGAAAGGAGGATTACAAATTGTTACATCATAAAGTTCCTCGTCCTTAATAACTCCATAAAAAATATTTTTAGGATTATCCTGCTTTCTTATTTCAATAAGTTCTTTTAATTGAGGATTAGCATTTATTATGTTTTTTGCTGAGTGAATTGCAGTAGAATCTACTTCGGTACCAACAAACGACCAACCGTAAACTGTAGCTCCAATAATAGGATATACGCAGTTTGCACCTACACCAATATCTAAACATTTTATTTTTTTACCCGTTGGAGCTTCTCCATTATTTCCTAGCAAGTCGGCAATGTTGTGTATATAATCTGCTCTACCAGGTATTGGTGGACATAAATATCCATCTGGAATATTCCAATGCTCAACGTTGTAGTAATGTTTTAATAAAGCTTTGTTGAGTGTTTTTACAGCACCTGCATCAAAGAAGTTTATTGATTCGTCACCATACTTGTTTATGCTGACAAACTTTTCAAGTTCCGGAGTTTCTTTACTTAACGTTTTGAAATCGTATCGACCTCTGTGTTTATTTCGAGGGTGTAACTGTGTTTTTTCTTTTGGATGAACTTTCTTCTTGTCAGACATATATTTGTATTCAATTTGTTTTGTGTAAAACTACGAAAAGATTCTACTAGTTTAGGGCTTTGTCGCAGGCTATTCTTATCTGATGGTTTCGAGGTACAGTTTTTCAACTTTTTCTCTGGCCCAAGGATTTTTTCTGAAAAACTTAAGACAAGATTTTAGAGTAGGATTAGACTTAAAACAATTTACATTTATAAATGTAGATAATTGTTCCCAAGAATACTCTTTTATCAGCAATTCAAGCATGTCAGCAAGTTTTACTCCGTGTAGGGGATTGTTGGGTTGGTTTTCTGAAATGTGATTTTTCATTTTTATAAAGTAAGATGTGTTTTGGGAAAAGTTATAAAACTGTATTTAATTAAGATTTTTATTCATAACGATCTAAGAATTTCTTCAAATCCTCAACTTCGTCTTCTATTGATTTCATTTTATCAAGTACAGGAGTAGGTAGTCTACGTTTTTGAGCTCTGTCAATTGCCGATTGTACATGACTTTTTTGTACATCATTAAGGAAATCTCTTATAAATTTTCCAACGAAATTTCCTGCTGTATGTTTACTCATGGTATCTTTTTAATAAACTGCCACAATAGCTGTTAATGTCAGCAAAATTACAATTTAGAAAACAAATCACAGCATTTGATTGATGTATAGCTTTTATTTCGTTTTGGCAGTAATTCACAGATGCAAAATTTGAGTGTTTGTATATAAAATCGTCAAATATTGTTTGAAATCAGAATCCGATAAGATATAACACTTACAGTTGATAATAGAAAGAATGTCTTGGTAGTGGTTATTGATAATCTCGTGTAAACCCTAGTATTTATCATCTATTTATAAATAATTAAAAACTATGTTTGTCGCCAACAATAAACTAATTTAAATATAAACATATGACTAAATTTACTTTTAGGATGTCTGTAATCCTTATTATGGCTTTTGGAATGCAATCTTGTAATTCAAATTCCAATAGTACATCAGAAAACAAAATTGATAATAGCAATCCGTTGTTAAACGAATTTACCGATGCTTTTGGAGTTGCCCCTTTCGATAAGATAAAACCAGAGCATTTTATGCCTGCAATAAAAGAGGGTATAAAAGCTGGTAATATTGAAATTGATGAAATAATAAACAATACAGAAGAGCCTACTTTTGAAAATACTATTGAGGCTTTCGAGAAATCAGGAAGTTTATTAAAAAGAACAAATACTCTTCTTGGACATTTGAATTCGGCTGAAACTAATGAAGAAATTCAGAAAGCACAGCGCGAAGCTTCACCCCTTATTACTGCATATTACAACAACATCACTCTAAACGAAGCTCTTTTTGCTAAAATAAAAGCGGTTTACGATAAGAAAGACCAACTTAATTTAGATGTAGAGCAAACTACATTATTGAATAAAATATACAATTCGTTTGCTAAAAATGGTGCAAATCTAAGTAAGGAAGATAAAGAAAAGCTTAAGGATATAAATAGTCAACT
>CAZIYK010000226.1:0-3347 GCA_964543445.1 uncultured Flavobacteriales bacterium | reverse complement strand
TCGTAGTTTGTAGCTAAAATATATAAAACAGTAAGAAAGTAAAAAATCACCATTATCGGTACCATCATAGATGCTGCCTTGGCGATACGTTTTATTCCTCCAAGAGCAATAAGAAGAACTAGAATTGCTAATATTACACCTATAGTAAGATTGATGTAAACACTTTCTGCTATTCCAAAATTCTCTAAAATAGATGTATTAATTACTCTTGTAAGCTGATTTACGTTAAACATAGGCGTTAATCCTATCATGGCGAAAACCGAGAAAAGTATTCCCATCCAGCGCCAGTTTTTGCCAAGTCCTTCGCTAATAACGTACATCGGTCCACCCTGAAGTTCTCCTTTATCGTCTTTACCTCTATACATTACTGCTAGCGATATTGTGTAAAAATTTGTTACTACGCCAACAAGAGCACTAATCCACATCCAGAAAATTGCACCCGGACCACCAGTAGTAATAGCAATAGCTACACCAGCAATGTTTCCCATACCTACAGTTCCGGCAACAGCTGTTGATAGAGCTTCGAAATGGTTGATATCTCCCTTTTCGCCTTTTTCATCGTATTTACCTGTCAATACTCCAAAAGCATGTCCGAAATATCGTAGCGGTTGAAGCTTACTTAAAACCAAAAAGTAAACTCCTCCTCCTATTAGTAGAATTAAAAGAGGGGTTCCCCAAATAACATTACTGAAATCAATAATTAACTGTCCTAAATCCATTGAGTAAAATTTTGCTTGTGATAATAGGGTAAAATGACTTTTCTATAAAACATCATAAAAAAAGAAACATTTACTTGCCATAAACGTACCAAAAAAGATTGATTTATCGTTAAATCTGTTAATAGTAATTTGCAATGACAAGTATAAAAGCAAATAGTTGTTTGTGGGTGAAGTTGATGAATTTAATTAAACATCTGAGTTACCGAATACTCAATGTTATTTAACGCAATTAAATCAGGCTTTAAAATTATAATATGAAAGCAATTTTAAAATACAGATTTTCTAAAGTGTGTTTTATAAAAAAAATCATTACACTTGTAGTGTTAAATAAAAAAAGAAGAGATATGTTAATTAATCATCATCATCATTTTACTAACTTACCTTAGGTGAGCTAATGATGTATGTAGTTAATTAACAAAGAAACAATATCGTTAAACCCACCTAAGAAATTAGGTGGGTTTTTTAATTAGCCATAAATTTCTTAGGTATTTTAGAAAAAACAGAAATGAGTAAATTAAAAATTGCAGTACAAAAGTCAGGACGACTAAACGAAGATTCATTAAAGCTATTGAAAGATTGTGGTATATCAATTAACAATGGGAAAGGTCAACTTAAGGCAGAATCATCGAACTTTCCATTAGAGATTCTTTATTTGAGGAATTCCGATATTCCTCAGTACATCGAAGATGGAGTTGCCGATATTGCCATTGTTGGCGAAAATGGACTTATTGACAAGCGTAGCGATTTGAAAATAGTAGAACGTTTAGGTTTTTCGAAATGTAGAGTTTCTTTGGCCGTGCCAAAAGATGCAGATTATACTGGAATTGAATGGTTCGAAGGAAAAAAACTAGCTACATCGTACGTTAATACAATTAAAGATTATTTCGATAGCAAAGGTATTAACTGCGAATATCACCAAATTTCTGGTTCTGTTGAAATTGCTCCAAACATAGGTCTTGCTGATGGAATTTGCGATATTGTAGAGTCTGGAAGTACACTTTTCAAAAATGGGTTGAAGGAGGTTACTACAATTCTAAAATCGGAGGCTGTTTTGGTAGCTAACAATAATCTTAGCGAGGAAAAACAAGCTATTTTAGATAAATTAGCCTTTAGGATTAGAGCAGTATTAAAAGGTAAAAAATCGAAGTATGTACTGCTAAATGCACCGGTTGATAAAGTTGATGAGATATCAGCAATTTTACCAGGAATGAAGAGTCCAACGGTAACTCCTCTAGCTGAAGAAGGATGGTGCTCTATGCAAACAGTAATTGAAGAAAACAAATTTTGGGAGATAATAGATGCTCTTAGAGATGCTGGCGCCGAAGGAATTTTGATAATGCCTATTGAGAAAATAGTTCTTTAAATATACCGTCATTCCGACCGTAGCGGAGGAATCTTTTCTATTTTCAGAATAGACCTCTCCACTACGGTCGAGGTGACGAATATTACATACATTAGTATTATGGAAAAAATATTTAACCCAAATAAGAATACTTGGAGCTCAATTTTAGCCCGACCAACAAAAGAATTTGCAGAAGTAGAAACTACTGTAAATAAGATTTTTGGCGAGATACTTTCTGATGGGGATAAAGCTGTAAACAAGTACACAAAACAATTCGACAAGGCTGAAATTACCGACTTGCTTGTAAGTAAATCAGAAATTGAAGAAGCAAAGTCTTTGGTAGCCGAAGATTTAAAACAAGCCTTGGAAGTTGCTAAAGCTAATATTGAGAAGTTTCATAAATCACAAAAGTTAGATCCTAAGCCGGTTGAAACAACTGACGGAGTAGTTTGTTGGCAAGAAACTAGAGCTATCGAAAAAGTAGGACTTTACATTCCGGGGGGAAGTGCTCCTCTGTTTTCATCTGTTTTGATGCTAGCTATTCCTGCTAAAATTGCTGGCTGCGAAGAAATAATTCTTTGTACCCCTCCAAGTGCTGATGGCACTATTAACCCTGCAATTTTATATGCAGCAAATATTGTTGGTGTTACCAAAATCGTAAAATCGGGAGGAATTCAGGCAATCGGAGCTCTTACTTTTGGTACAGAGTCAGTTCCTAAAGTTGATAAGATTTTCGGACCTGGAAATCAGTTTGTAACAACAGCAAAGCAAGTAGCTACAAAATTTGGTATATCAATAGATATGCCTGCGGGACCTTCAGAAATGTTGGTAATGGCCGACAGTACAGCGAAAGCTAATTTTGTTGCTTCCGATTTACTTTCACAAGCAGAGCATGGTGGCGATTCGCAAGTAATCTTGGTTTGTACCGATAAAGATTTAATTACTGAGGTAGAAAAAGAAGTTGAAAAGCAATTAGCTGTACTTCCTCGTAGAGATATTGCTCAGCAAGCAATTGATAATTCAAAATTAATTTATGTCGAAGATATTGAAACGGCTATTGAGTTATCAAATGAGTACGCTCCTGAACATTTAATTATAGCAACTGAAAATTGCGAAGAAGTAGCTTTGAAAATTAAAAATGCAGGTTCTGTTTTCTTAGGAAATTACACTCCTGAAAGTGCTGGAGATTATGCTTCAGGTACCAATCATACATTGCCAACAAACGGTTATACAAAATCGTATAGTGGAGTTAATTTGAATGCTTACTGTAAAACTATTACCTTCCA
>CAZIYK010000225.1:0-3353 GCA_964543445.1 uncultured Flavobacteriales bacterium | reverse complement strand
TCTAACAAAATAAAACATGTCACAAAACAACAAATACATTATCGTATTTCTAATAGGTGCAATGACCTTTTGGGGATACAACAAGTACGCTTTCCCGAGTGTTGAAAAGAAAATCCAACCAAACAAACACCTAGTTACAGGTATTATTGGGGCAATGGACGAGGAAGTAAATATCCTGAAAAACTCAATTGATTTAGATTCTATCTACCAAAGAGCAGGACTATTCTTTTACGCAGGTAAGCTAAACACCAAAAAGGTTGTAATCGTTAGAAGTGGAATAGGAAAGGTAAATGCAGCGGTAGCAACGCAGATTTTAATAGATATATTTCACACCAACAAAATCATCAATACAGGAGTAGCTGGTGGACTAAACGAAAACCTACAAATTGGCGATATTGTAATTGCAAAATCATTGCGTTACAACGATTTCAACGTTACAGCTTTCGGGTATAAAATGGGAGATATTCCACGTATGGACACCTCTGTTTTTTATTCTGATAGAATGATGATGGCAAATATTTTGGAAAATGGACGTAAGCTTGGATATGAAATATCTTATGGAGATATTTCTACTGGCGATCAATTTGTTAATCACAAACAAAAGGAATCAATATCCAAATTATTTAACTCTGATGCTGTAGAGATGGAAGGTGCTGCAATAGCACATGTCTGCCACCTCAACAAAGTGCCTTTTGTAATTGTAAGAGCTATTTCTGATAAAGCAGATGGAGAATCGCCTAAAGTATATTCTGAATTTGAAAAGAAAGCAGCTGATAAATCAGCTAAGTTGATAATTGCGAGTTTAAAGGAATAATCATCATTTAAACTCAATAAAAAAATGCGATTAGAATCGAAAGATTTTAATCGCATTTTCTTTTATAGGATAGAAATTAGCTTACCAAATTTTAGCTTGCAAATCTCCAGT
Source organism: uncultured Flavobacteriales bacterium (assembly GCA_964543445.1). Lineage (GTDB taxonomy): Bacteria > Bacteroidota > Bacteroidia > Flavobacteriales > JADGDT01 > JADGDT01. The sequence continues at coordinate 2,428 of CAZIYK010000225.1, read as the reverse complement.
TCTTACCATTTTATCACCTTCTTTAGCATTCCATGCTTTACGGAATTCATCAAGATTACTCATTGGCCCGTTTACACGGTATTTAGCTGGCGAGTGAGGATCAGTTGTAACCTGTTGCTTCACATATTCAGGACGAGCATTTGAAGCCCAAACCTGTGCCCAACCAAGGTATAATCTCTGCTCTGGAGTAAATCCTGCAAGAGTTTCTCTACCTCCGTTTACCTCGTAATATTTTTGTAGTGCGTAATATCCAAGAGTCAATCCTCCAAGGTCAGCAATATTCTCACCAAGAGTTAATTTTCCTTGTACAAATACACCAGGATATGGCTCGTATTTATCGAATTGATCTACTACAACTTGAGTTCTTTCGTTGAACTTAGCTCTATCTTCTTTAGTCCACCAATCGTTAAGGTTTCCGTCTTTATCGTATTTAGAACCACTATCGTCGAATCCGTGAGAGAATTCATGTCCAATAACTCCACCAATTGCACCGTAGTTAATAGCTACATCTGCTTCAGGATCGTAGAATGGTGGTTGAAGAATTCCTGCTGGGAATACTACCTCATTGTTAAGTGGATTGTAGTATGCGTTGATAGTTTGAGGAGTCATTCCCCATTCAGTTTTATCAACAGGCGTACCTAACTTAGATAAGTTATCATTAGCATGCCAACGAGAAACTGCAAATTTATTTTCTAATACAGTATTAGGTTTAATATCAATATTAGAATAATCTTTCCATTTATCAGGATATCCAATTTTGTAAGTAAACGCTTTTAACTTTTCTGTAGCTTTCTCTTTAGTTTGGTCGCTCATCCAATCTAGTTTTGCAACTCTATCAATATAAGCAGCTCTTAGGTTTTCGATTAATTCCTCTACATTTTTCTTTGAACTTTCAGGGAAATATTTTGCCACAAAAAGTTTACCTAAAGGATCGCCCATAGTACCGTTAACCATACGTACAGCTCTCTTAGTACGAGATTTCATTACATCAACTCCTCTTAGTACACCACTATTGAAAGCAAAACTTTCTTTAACAAATGCATAAGGCAACCACGAAGAATTTCCGTTAACTAAATGCCATTTGAAATATACTTTCCAATCAGCAATAGGAGTGTCTTTCAACTGAGTATCCATTGCTTTAAGGAAATCAACCTGACCAACATTTACATTATCAATTTTATCTACGCCTAACGCTGTGAAATACTTATTCCAATCGTAATTTGGAGAAAGTTTTTGCATTTCAGCAACAGTCATTTTATTGTAAGTATTTTCAGGAACTCTTCTGTCTATTCTAGACATAGAAACCTCAGCAATATTCTTTTCTATAGAGAATACTGTTTCAGCATTTTTCTTTGCAGTGTTTTCATCATCTCCCATCAATACAAACATTTTCTGAAGATGATCTTTATAAGCTGCTCTTATTTTCTTGAATCTATCGTTATCTACAAGATAATAATCTCTATCAGGTAAAGTTAAACCACTTTGCACAACCTGACCTAAATGCTCTGAACTAGCTTTTTGATCTGTTCCAACATAAAATGCGATAGGACTTCCCATTCCTTCTCTAAAGTTTGTAGCGAAAAATTCAGGAAAATCTTTATATGATTTTAAAGCATCGATTCTATCAAATCTTGATTGAAGAGGCTTTAAACCTGCTTCTTCGATTGCCATTGAGTCCATTGCTGATTTGTATAAATCACCAATCAACTGAGAATCACTTCCTTTTTCTCCTCCAGCTTTTTCTGCATCAAGAATAAGACCTTTAATCTTTTCTTGTCCTTGTTCGTAAAGGATATTGAATGCTCCCCAACGACTTTCTGTCTCAGGAATAGGATTGTTTTTTTGCCATCCACCTGTAGCATACTGAAAGAAATCGTCAGTAGGAGATGCAGTTGTATCTAGATTTGCTAAATCAAATCCAGGGATTGTATCCATGTCTTTTTTAGTAGTATTGTCACACGAAGTAGTAGTGACAAGTGCTAAAGCAACCATTCCGTAGAATGATTTTTGCAAGATTGATTTCATAAAATATTTGTTAAAAAATTTAACTTCAAATATATATAAGTATATATGTTCTATGCCTTAATTATTTGTTAAAGTTTAAAGCAGATAAAAAGTCTGATTTTTGATTCGATTATTTAGAAAGAAAAGAAGATTATAATTTCTAACATTTGTTATTCGCACACGGACTGTTAGCCATAAAATAACCAATCAAAGCACCTACCGAAACACCTTCTACAATATCAGTAAAACCAACAACACTGTAATTTTGCCAATATTGGAAATAGTAATAGCTAGCACTCAATACCGAGCCAATCAAAACAAATAGAACTGTTTTGGTAAAAAAAGTTCTTGCAAACCAACTCTTTTCTTTGGTAATGTGGGGTTTCTCGAAATTGAACCTGTTATTTTCCATGCGGTAAATGTA
>CAZIYK010000224.1:0-3369 GCA_964543445.1 uncultured Flavobacteriales bacterium | reverse complement strand
AAATTAGCTCAACACTTGGTTTACTAATTTTGCAGCATCTTCAAACAAAATTGCAGAGTGAACTTTTAATCCACTTTCGTCGATAATTTTCTTACCTTCTTCTGCATTAGTTCCTTGTAAACGTACAATTACTGGTACATTAAGAGCTTCACCCATATTCTTAGATGCATCTACAACACCCTGAGCTACTCTATCTCCACGTACAATTCCTCCGAAAATATTTACAAGAATTGCTTTAACGTTAGGATCTTTAAGAATAATACGGAAACCTTTCTCTACACGCTCAGCATCAGCTGTACCTCCAACATCAAGGAAGTTTGCAGGATCTCCACCAGATTGTTTAATCAAATCCATAGTTGCCATAGCAAGTCCAGCACCATTAACCATACAACCAACGTTACCGTCGAGTTTTACATAGTTAAGACCAACTGCATCAGCTTCTACTTCTGTAGGATCTTCTTCTCTAGTATCGCGCATTTCAGCAATATCTTTATGACGATAAAGAGCATTGTTATCTATTGATACTTTTGCATCAGCAGCAAAAATAGCTCCATCAGCAGCTTTTATCACTGGATTAATTTCGAAAAGACTAGAATCTGTTCCCTCGTAAGCTTTATAAAGAGCAGTTACAAATTTCACACATTGCTTAAATGCAACACCGCTCAATCCTAAATTAAAAGCAATTTTACGTGCTTGGAATCCTTGTAATCCAACTTTAGGATCAATCTCTTCTGTAAATATTAAATGTGGAGTTTTCTCGGCAACTGCCTCAATATCCATTCCTCCCTCTGTTGAATACATTATCATATTACGACCTGTATTACGATTCAATAATACCGACATGTAATACTCTTCAACTGGATCTGGACCTGGATAGAATATATTTTGCTCGATTAATACTTGACGAACTAACTTTCCTTCTTTTGAAGTTTGAGGAGTTACAAGCATCATTCCCAAAATTTGGTCAGCATACTCTTTTACCTCATCCAATGATTTGGCAATTTTTACTCCACCACCTTTACCTCGTCCACCTGCGTGAATTTGTGCTTTTACAGCCCATTTGTCAGACCCTGTTTCTTCAGCTATTTTTTTAGCTGCCTCTACTGCTTCCTCTGGTGTTGTTGCTACAATTCCTTTAGGAGTAGCTACACCATAACCAGCAAGGATAGACTTACTTTGAAACTCGTGTAAATTCATATTGTTTTATATGTTCTAGTTGGTTTAATTTTAATAAATCAAATATAAATAAATCATATTTACATATATGGTTGCGTAACTATAAAAAAAATATGATTTATAACAGTTTAGAGGAATAGCTCTAATAAACTATTGAATTTTACTCTCTACAATTTCTAAAATTTCTTTGAATTGCTGTTCTCTAGTTTTATTACCGTTATCGTACTCAATAGCATCTTCAGCTTTTAATAATGGCGATGTAGCTCGTGTTGTATCAAGATAATCTCTTTCTTCTACATTTTTAAGAACTTCTTCGTAAGTTACATCTCCTCCTTTTGAGATAATCTCGTCGTATCTGCGTTTTGCTCTAATATCAGCAGAAGCAGTCATAAACAATTTCAAATCAGCATCAGGGAATACAACAGTTCCTATATCTCTACCGTCTAATATTACACCTTTATCCTTTCCCATTTTTTGCTGCTGTGCAACCATTGCTTGTCTTACTTCAGGTACTTGAGCCACTATGCTTACTTTATTAGAAACATCCATGCTTCTAATTTCAGACTCAACATTTCTGCCATTTAAATAAACCTCAGCAAAACCTAATTCATCATTATACTTGAAGCTAACATCTATTTTATCTAAATCTGCTATTAAAAGATTGCGAAAAAAATCTTCGTCATCGAAATAATTCTTTTCTATAGCATATAATGTTACCGCCCTATACATTGCACCAGTATCCACATATGCATACCCTAATTTTTTAGCTAATTCTTTTGCTATCGTGCTCTTCCCTGTAGATGAATAACCATCTATTGCTATCGTTATCTTTTTCATTATCTATTTTTATAGAATTGCAAATTTAGTATTAAAAACACTACAACAAGTATGATTTATCATAACTTATTATCAATTTTTCAATAAACAAAAAACGATTTTTTATTAATATATTGCAAACGAATATCGCAACACATAATCTCTTGATTATCAATGACACCTCTTTTATATATAGGAATTTCTCAATCTTTATTTGCAGTACTTCTGCTTTTAATAAAGAAAAACAGATACGTATATGATATTATATTAGCAATTTGGCTATTTGTAATTTCGTTGCAATTATTTTCTGTATTGATAGGTGAAAACAATCCTAATCAGGTACATAGAGCTATGTTGGTATTTAAAATGTTCCCTTTTACTTACGGACCATTTTTATTTATATATGCTAAAATGTTGGTTCTTTCTAAACCTGTTTTTAGATGGAAGTATCTACTCCATTTTATACCATTCTTTTTAATCTCTTTTTACTTTCTGTTTATAATTTCCGACTCGAAAGCGATAGAAGAATTAAATCAAAGTTTTTTGGGAGGTACAATTTCAACCACACATATAGTTTACGCCACATTATTAATAATTTCTATTGTCTATTATGTAATAAGAGTGTTGGTTTTGCTTAACATTCACAGAATAAAAATGTTAAACCACTTCTCATACGAATCAGAAAAAAACAACTTGAATTGGCTTAAAACTATTTCTATAATTTTTGCAATTATATACCCTTCTGCAGTTTTAGCCAGAATTTTTAATATGGTTGCCGATTACGAAGTTTTTAGTCCTATAATTTTCCCTGTAATTGGTTTTACTCTATTTGCATACGCATTAAGTATATTCGGATTTCAACAAGACTCCATCTTTATCAGTCCAAGTTTTGCTAGACTACAAAGTAGAAGAGAGAGGTTAGAAAAAATAGATGAGGAAAAAGAAGATTTTAAAGTTATAGAGGAAGAAGTTATAGAAAACACTAAGTATGAAAAATCTGGTTTGAAACCAGAAACTTATGCAGAGTACACGGATAAAATCATGGAATACATGAAAACCGAAAAACCATACTTAGACAGTTCGTTTTCTATACAAAAAATGGCTGAAGATTTACAAATTCAAAAATTCTATATCACTCAAGTACTAAACGAACATCTGAATAAAAACTTCTATACTTTTGTAAATGATTTCAGAATTGAGGAAGTGAAAAACATTATCAAAAACAACAAAAACAATAAATACACATTACTCTCTCTTGCTTTTGATGCTGGATTTAATTCTAAAACTTCATTCAATACTACATTTAAGAAATATACAGGAAAAACCCCTTCTCAGTACAGAAAAGAGGTTTTAAATAATGTTGACTAAATTATTGGT